>DAOMAH010000451.1:0-1015 GCA_035426725.1 Acinetobacter sp. | reverse complement strand
AGGAAAAAATTAATCCGATTTCGGGCTGTTTACCGATGTTAGTGCAAATGCCTGTTTTCTTGGCATTATATTGGACATTAATGGAAAGCGTCGAATTACGTCATGCGCCGTGGTTATTGTGGATTACCGATTTAGCAGCAATGGATCAATATTTTGTTTTACCGTTGATTATGGGTTTAACGATGTATATCCAACAATTATTAAATCCGCAACCGACAGATCCGATGCAAGCGAAAGTCATGAAGTTAATGCCTGTGATTTTTACGGTATTTATGCTGTGGTTCCCTTCAGGTTTAGTTTTGTACTGGGTTGTCAATAATACCTTGTCGATTATTCAACAATGGGTGATTACTCGACAAATTGAAGGTGCTGCGAAAAAGTAGTTGTTGTTTAATTGACAGAAACTTAAGTTTAAAATGAGGCTGTTCTTCGGAACGGCCTTATTTTTTGGGGAAGAAAATGATCTTATCGAATGCCAATGACACGATAGCCGCAATTGCAACACCGAATGGTCGTGGTGGCGTCGGCATCGTGCGTATATCGGGTAGTAAAGCATTGGCCATAGCCCAAGCATTGGTATTGGATCAGCAACCCTTAAAAGCACGCTATGCGCATTTTAGACGCTTCTATAGTGCCGACCAGTCGATACTGGATGAAGGTTTAGCATTGTACTTTCCCAACCCTCATTCTTTTACGGGTGAAGATGTGGTTGAGTTGCAAGGGCATGGTGGCATGGTGCTAATGGATATGCTGCTAAAACGCACTTTAGAATTAGGTGCACGCATGGCACAAGCGGGTGAGTTTTCGCAGCGGGCATTTTTGAATGACAAATTAGATTTAACCCAAGCTGAAGCGATTGCGGACTTAATTGACGCCTCGTCGCAAGCGGCAGTCAAATCGGCGACACGCTCTTTACAAGGGGCATTTTCACAACGCATTAATACACTTTTAGAAAGCCTGATTAATTTACGTTTATATGTAGAAGCGGCGATTGATTTTCCTGATGAAGAAATTG
>DAOMAH010000450.1:0-1032 GCA_035426725.1 Acinetobacter sp. | reverse complement strand
GTGCTGTGCGACAGTCGCCATTTGATCACCTAAAATCTTTTTCACGTCATCACTGAATTGGATTTTCACCAGCGGTTCTTTTTCAGAGTCAGCATTACGCAAGGCAAGCTCACCGCCTTCCAATTGAACCAATTCTAGAATGGCTTCTTGATTTCCAAATAACTCTTTTAACTGTTGCATTGACATCTATCTTCTCCATGATTCAACATGGTGGAAAAGCGCGATTGCGCTTCAATCTCACGTCTTTAGTATATAAGTCCTGTTTGCCTAAATTTCAAGTGGAATGCCGTAATCGAGTTAAAACTCAACCATCTCATTACGAAAACCATCAATCAATTGGGTTAAATCTCGATGCCATTCACGTAAAATTTTGACATCGGGCAACCACGCTTGTGGACTTTGTGTGACTTTGATGATGAGGTTAGATGAAGTTTCATTTTCAGGCTCTGGCGCACTTGGTTCTGGCGCGTACTGACACATCCGATAAGCACGTTTTAATTCAGCAATAAAGCCATCTTTTGCCAGTTGCTGCAAAACTGCGACTTCAGGTGAAACCTGACCTTTTTCTGCCATCGCATCTTCAACCGACTTGAATGTAGGCTGTAGCTCATTGAGACGGTAATAACGTACTAACTCTTGTAAGAATGCCAAAATTGCACCATGCAAATGAAATACCGCCTCTTCACGATAAGCTTGCACTTGCTGAACATGTTCAGTCTGTTCTGCTTGTTGACATGCAAGTCGAGCAAAATACAACTTTTGATTGGTACGATCGGCATGGTAACGCGCAACACGAGACATAATAAATCCCTATCTAATTTAGATCATCGTAAATTTTAAAATGAGAACCAGCTAGAACAAAGTTGATTTAAACTTTATCATCCGCGGCTTTAACACGAATTCCCATACTTTTGAGTTTAAGCATATTCAGCCCTTTGATGGCTTTAATGGCTTCTCGGGGATAAGTCATTTCAACAAAACCAAACCCTTTTGATTTACCCGTCGCTTCATCTTTCACCACGACACAAGTTT
>DAOMAH010000449.1:0-1039 GCA_035426725.1 Acinetobacter sp. | reverse complement strand
AAGCCATGACTCTGCGTTTAAATGAACTTGCGCCTGCAGAAGGTGCAAAACGTGAAAATCGTCGTCTAGGCCGTGGTATCGGTTCTGGCGTTGGTAAGACTGGTGGCCGTGGTGTCAAAGGTCAGAATTCACGTAAGAGCGGTGGTACTCGTCCAGGCTTTGAAGGTGGTCAAACTGCGTTATATCGTCGTTTACCTAAATTCGGTTTCACTAGCCAAATCGCTTTGAAAACTGCTGAAGTACGTTTATCTGAGCTTACTAAAGTGGAAGGCGACATCGTTAGCCTAGAAACTTTAAAAGCTGCAAACGTTGTACGTAAAGATATGTTACGTGCTCGTATCGTACTTTCTGGTGAAATTACTCGTGCATTCACTGTTCAAGGTGTTGCTGTGACTAAAGGCGCTAAAGCTGCTGTTGAAGCTGCTGGCGGTAAAGTCGAGGAGTAATCGCTAGTGTCTATGTCTCCTAGTTCTTCAGGTCATGTCAATATGATGAAAGGCCAGCCATTTCATGTGAAATACCGTGAAATTATTCGCCGCATGATGTTTCTCATCGGTGCATTATTGGTTTTTCGACTAGGAGCACATATTCCAGTACCAGGCATTAATAATGCTGCACTTGAAAATCTTTTTAATGCAAACCAAGGCACGATCCTTGGTTTGTTTAACATGTTTTCAGGTGGTGCATTAGAGCGTATGTCCATTCTTGCTCTTGGGATTATGCCGTACATTTCTGCATCGATTATCGTGCAGTTAATGTCTACAGTTATTCCTTCGCTGGAAGCTTTAAAGAAAGAAGGCGAACAAGGCAAGCGTAAGATTAATCAATATACGCGACAGGGTACATTGTTCCTTGCACTCGTGCAGGCAATTGGGATGTGTGCTGGTCTGATCAGTCAAGGGATTACCTTAACTGCAGGTCTGGCTTTCTACGTACCAGCTGTAACCTCTTTGGTTGCAGGTACAATGTTCTTGATGTGGTTAGGTGAGCAAATTACCGAACGTGGGGTGGGTAATGGTATTTCCATGATCATCTTCGC
>DAOMAH010000448.1:0-1041 GCA_035426725.1 Acinetobacter sp. | reverse complement strand
GGAATGGTACGCACTAAATGGTGGAACTGTTTTTGGATCGCCGCAAGATCATCAAAAATGTCGGCGTG
Source organism: Acinetobacter sp. (assembly GCA_035426725.1). GTDB lineage: Bacteria > Pseudomonadota > Gammaproteobacteria > Pseudomonadales > Moraxellaceae > Acinetobacter. The sequence goes on along the minus strand of DAOMAH010000448.1, from coordinate 973 downwards.
GTCAAATTCAAGGTTGTTTAAAATCGCAGTTTTGGGATGGTAATGCACAAACTTAGAACGTTTATCGAAGAAGGCTGAATCATATTCATCCGCTTCAACGCAGAAGTATTTGCCACCGCCTAAACGTGCGCTTTCACTAAAACCTAATGGAACGCCACCAATCAAGAAACCTGGATTTAAACCTGCTTGATCTAACACCCAAGCCAACATCGTCGTGGTCGTGGTTTTACCATGTGTGCCTGCAACACCGAGTACATGTTTGCCTTGCAACACATGATCTGCCAAGAATTGCGGGCCAGAAATATAAGGCAGACCTTCATTGAGCATGTATTCAATTGCATCAATGCCACGCTTCATCGCATTGCCTACAATGACAAGATCAGGATGCGGTTGTAAATGGCTACGATCATAGCCCTGCATTAACCCAATACCTGCATTTTCCAGTTGAGTCGACATGGGTGGATAAACATTGGCATCTGAACCTGTGACTTTATGTCCTAAATCTCGTGCTAATAGCGCCAAAGAGCCCATAAATGTGCCACAAATACCCAAAATATGCAGATGCATAACTCGCCTTCTCCACTGCTGTTCATACCGCACTCATTGGTGGGTGTGATTGTCGTTATCAAGAAAAATTCAATCGCAACGATAGCAAGGCTGATCATGAAAAGATAGTCAAAATTGGTTGTTGTGCTTCAGTTAAAATTAAGCGATTTTAACGTTATGCTGATGCATTAAAATGCACATGATTCATTGCCAATTCTTATTAAAGGACATTCAATTGAGCCCGACGCTGTTCGCCTTATGTTTATTGATTATTTCCAACTGTTTTATGACTTTGGCGTGGTATGGTCATTTAAAAATTTTACACGGCGCACCGATTTGGCAAGCAATCTTGTTTAGCTGGTGTATTGCGCTGTTGGAATATAGTTTTATGATTCCTGCAACTAAACTATTAAATCAACAGGGTTGG
>DAOMAH010000447.1:0-1099 GCA_035426725.1 Acinetobacter sp. | reverse complement strand
GAAAACGGTCCAAGGCTCGTTAATTTTAATTTCATTGGATACACCTCATTATTTTTTAAAAATCATATCCTATATGAATTACTAATTACAGTCTTAAGCCATAAAAAAGCCCGAAAAATCGGGCTGTTGTATTTAGGACTTATTTCATCTCAGCAAAAGTTTCTTTGGCTGCTTGAATGGTTTCTGCAATGTCCTGATCTGAATGTACAGACGAAATAAACCCTGCTTCAAATGCCGATGGCGCAAGATAAACGCCACGCTTTAACATGCCGTGAAAGAATTGCTTAAATGCATTTATATCGCACGCCAACATCGAATCAAAACTAGTAATGTCCTCTTGATTTGTGAAATACAACCCGAACATTCCACCGACTTGTTGGGTTTTAAATGGAATACCTGCTTCGTCTGCCACAGCCTGCAAGCCTGCTAACAATTTTTCTAATTGTGACGCAAGTTTGCTGTAAAAGTCAGCTTCACGTAAATGCTTAAACATCGCAATTCCCGCACGCATTGCCAATGGATTGCCCGACAATGTTCCTGCTTGGTAAACACCGCCTAAAGGTGCGATACATTGCATAATTTCACGTTTACCGCCAAATGCACCCACAGGTAACCCTGCACCAATGATTTTACCTAATGTGGTCAAATCTGGTTTTACGTTGTAGACCGATTGCGCGCCACCCAAAGCCACACGAAAACCTGTCATGACTTCATCGATAATAAATACCGATTTATATTCATCACAGACATCACGAATCGCTTGCAAGAAGCCATCAATTGGCTTGACCAAGTTCATGTTTCCTGCCACAGGTTCAATAATTACCCCTGCGATTTCATTGCCAAACTTAGCAAAACATTCTTTCAGTGCTTCAATATTGTTATATGGCAAGGTCAAAGTATGCTTTGCGAAATCGACTGGTACACCTTTAGACGTCGGCTCACCTTCACCCAAAGTCAGCAAACCCGAACCTGCTTTGACCAATAATGAGTCTGAATGACCGTGATAACAGCCCTCAAATTTGACGATTTTATCTCGACCTGTGTAACCACGCGCCAAACGAATCGCAGTCATGGTTGCTTCTGTTCCTGAACTGGTCAT
>DAOMAH010000446.1:0-1129 GCA_035426725.1 Acinetobacter sp. | reverse complement strand
TAAGTTAAAAGATAATCAGGAATACTGCCAGTAATTTGCGTGTTTTGTACAGAATCGGTACAGATACATCTAAATCCTAAGAATTGGCTTTATTTTTGCAAATCAACCTGATGATTCTAACGAAAATTAGGTTGTTGCGAATGAAGTCGCATTTGAGAGTACATTATTTTCAGCATATTGCTGGTGAGGGTTTTGGTAGTTGTTATGAGTTTTTAAAAGCCCATCAGGCAAAAATTACCGCCACAGAATTTTTTGCTTTACCCATCGATTCTGCGCTGGAATTAGAGGCTTTGCCTAGAGTAGATGAAGTCGATTTACTCATTATTATGGGGGGAAGCATGAGTGTGAATGATGAAGCTAACTTTCCTTGGCTAAAGCTGGAAAAACGATGGCTGCGACGCTATTTGGCGGCAGGAAAACCTGCGATTGGCGTATGTTTGGGGGGACAGCTCATTGCAAATGCTTTGGGTGCAGTCGTGAGTCGCAATCCGCATCAAGAACTCGGATGGATGGATGTCGGGCGTGCTTCACATATTCCAGATGATTATTTTAAAATCCCAGAAAAGATAAATATTTTACAGTGGCATAGTGAAAGTTTTGAAATTCCTAAAGGCGGTGTGAGATTGGCAGAAAATCCAATTTGCCCAAATCAATTGTATCAAATTGGACGTAATGTACTGGGCTTTCAATTTCATCCTGAAATCACTCCACATGAATTGCAGCTTTTAATCGAACAAGAAGAAGAAAGTGCAAAATTCAAGGGCGAACATGTGCAGCCCATTTCAGAATTGAGAAAAACCATTCAAGCCAAATTTGAACAAGGAAATCTTTTGCTCAATCAGGCAATTGATTACGTGGTGCATGCTTGAAGGCTTTTAATATCAAAGAAAAGTAAAAGAGGAATTGCATAAGACTTAAACAATCGCTATAATAAGCGACCCTCAAATTGAGGTCATTTACTCTGAAAAATGGGTAAATGCATGACAGTCGTGGCATCGATCACGACCATAGTGATTTTCACTGCCTTTGACACTTACCAATTGGTGAGGTGCGTCAAGGGTGATTCTTTATATTTTTGGCTTGGAGTTTACTGGTATGTCTAACCAGAGAATTCGTATCCGTTTGAAGT
>DAOMAH010000445.1:0-1131 GCA_035426725.1 Acinetobacter sp. | reverse complement strand
TAACGTCGGTTGAGCGTGACTGCGTTGAAGATTGAGCCGATGAATCCGTTGTTGTAATTTGCTTTTGTTTAAAATCTAAACCTAAATAAGCTGCAATTAGGGCAACAATCACCACAATATACATCAGATTATTTTTTTGAGTTTTCATATCAACCTTATTAATCACAAGATAGTAAAATGCCAATCAAACTGATTGGCATTTTGTTATTGTACACGCTGCTGTAATTGGTGTTTTAATTCTTTTACATTCTCAAACGTCGATGTATGGATTTCACCTTGTAGAGTCTCAATATTTAAACCACACGAACTACCACCTTTTCCGATACAATAATGCCGAACAGCTTTGATTTCATGATAAGCGATATCTTGCGCCGAACCATCTTGATACACGACATGCAAAGTGTCTGCATTCAAAATAATGACATCGACTGTATTTGATCGCTTTAATGCAATGGCTGTGCATAATGAACAAACAACCAAAACGGCTGAATACAGTGCAAAAATATAACGTTTCTTCTGCAAACTGTCTCCAACAATTACCGCAAAAACGAAAGCTAGACTATAAAAAAATAATACCGCCATACAGAATACCTAAAACAACCGATTCATCCCATTCAAGGCTGCTACACGATAGGCTTCAGCCATCGTTGGATAGTTAAATGTGGTTTCGACAAAATACTTCAGCGTATTGTCTGGGCTGTGCATCACCACTTGCCCAATGTGAATAATCTCCGCAGCATTATTACCAAAACAATGAATGCCGAGAACTTCCAAGCTATCGCGATGGAATAGAATTTTCAATTCACCCACCGTATCTCCTGTAATTTGCGCACGAGCAAGATGACGGAAGGAAGCCTGCCCCACTTCATAGGGCACTTTTTCTTCAGTCAATTGTTGTTCCGTTTTTCCAATCGAGGAAATTTCTGGAATGGTATAAATTCCTGTTGGTACGTCTTTAATTGGTTTGACATTTTCTTCGCCCACCATATTTGCACCTGCACAGCGACCTTGGTCATACGCTGCTGAAGCCAATGATGGCCAACCAATGACATCGCCTGCTGCATAGATATTATCAACGTCAGTTTGGTATTGGTCATTGACTGTGAGCTGACCACGGCTATTCGGTACTAA
>DAOMAH010000444.1:0-1140 GCA_035426725.1 Acinetobacter sp. | reverse complement strand
GGAACACAACGTCCACAGCAAGTGCCTAAGTCGAGCAATTCACGAACTTCACGATAGCTTTCTGCGCCATTTTCAACGGCGTCTTTAATATCTTGATCTGTAATTCCACGACATAAACAAACATACATGGGAGCAATCCACAAATATAAATGTGATAGTAGACATTATTGATAATTATTATCGTTTGTCAATGGCTTTCATTCATTTTATTGAATTATTATTATTTTGATTGTCGAAATAAAAAAAGCATCATGGAAGTCATGATGCTTTTTTGTATTATAAGTTTTTGATAAATATGGTTTATTGGTTGGTTTGTGGGATAATCACAATGCCATCCATTTCCACCAGCGCATTTTTGGGCAAGCTTGCCACACCTAATGCAGCACGTGCTGGATAAGGTTGTGCAAAATATTCGCCCATAATCTGATTGACCAATTGGAAGTGAGATAGATCAGTCAAAAAAATATTAAGTTTCGCGATATCTGCCAAACTACCACCCGCAGCAGTACAAACCGCTTTTAGATTATCAAATACACGGCGGATTTGCGCTTCAATGCCATCAACCAGTTCCATACTGTACGGATCTAAACCAATCTGACCTGAAAGGTAAAGCGTATTACCCACTAAAATTGCTTGAGAATAAGTTCCAATAGCAGCAGGGGCGTGTTCAGTATGAATAACTTGACGTGACATTCAGCTCTCCTATGTCGAGGTTTTGATCTTAAAACCCTGCGACTTTAACATAAAACAGCCAAAATGACGGCTTTGTTGTTTTAATTTATGTGAGCCAAGTGGACTTTTAGCAAATAAAGAGATGATATTTGAAGCGCGTTTTGATCGAATCTATCAACAACTGATTTTCAATTAACTGACATTTGCCATTTCAGCATGAACGATCGGCATATTCAGTCGTTCGATGCGCGGGAAGCCAAAATGCATGCGTAAGTCACGAATAATTTGGGCAATTTGATTACGACTGCCTACGACGATATTGACGTAAGTTTTTTGATCTTGAGAATGCACCATCTCAACGCCTGTTTTGGCTTTACGGCATTGGTAAATCAGGTCGGAAATTTGTTCATCATTCATGCCAATGTGGATGCACAAATAGGCACTGAAGCGGACATCATCAACATCTTC
>DAOMAH010000443.1:0-1182 GCA_035426725.1 Acinetobacter sp. | reverse complement strand
CCTTGCTCAATAATTTGCCCTTTATCCATTACCACAATGAGATCGGCATTTTCCACAGTCGATAAACGATGCGCAATCACAATGGTGGTACGTCCTTTCATTGCTTCATCAAAGGCTTGCTGAATAAAGTATTCTGACTCATTGTCCAACGCACTGGTCGCTTCATCTAAAATCAAGATCGGCGAATCTTTTAAAATGGCTCGTGCAATTGCTAATCGTTGGCGCTGCCCACCAGATAAACTTAAACCTTGCGCACCCAAAATGGTCTCATAGCCTTGCGGCAAATTCATGATAAATTCATGTGCATAGGCTGCTTTTGCCGCAGCCATGACCTGTTCATCACTGGCATTTTGCAATTGTCCGTACGCAATATTATCTCGTACTGAACGATTAAACAAAATCACTTGCTGATTGACCATTGCAATTTGCGAACGTAAATACGAAAGCTCAATATCTTGAATGGGCGTTTCATCAAAATAGATTTGACCACTATTGAGCTCTTGAAATCTCGGTAGCATGTTCACTAGAGATGTTTTGCCTGCGCCTGAACGCCCCACTAAAGCAATGGTTTGCCCTGCGGCGATATCTAAAGAAAAATCTTTAATGGCATGGGTGCCATCTGCATATTGCAAATTTGCTTGAACAATACGAACAGCACCGTGCAACACAGGCTTTAACTGCCCTTGATTTTGCTCTTCAGGTAGGTCTAATAACTCAAAAACTGAATGTGCCGCCGCTAAACCGCGTTGTAATTTTTCATTAATATCGGTTAGGTTTTTAATCGGCTTGGAAATTAAACCTGCAGCGGTAATATAAGATACAAACTCGCCAGCAGAAGTATCGCCAAGTACTTGCGGACGTAATGCTAACCACAAAATCACCGCCATCGCACAAGATAAAACCAATTGCACCACTGGGCTATTAATGTTTTGTACAACCACCATTTTTAAACCACGACGAAGATTTTCTTCAGATGATTTGTAAAACCGTTGTTGCTCGAATTCTTCGCCCGTAAAACTTTTTACTACAGTGTTGCCATTAATGGTTTCTTGCACCACATGATTCACATCACCCATGGTATTTTGCACTTGGATCGACAGCTTACGCATCCGCTTGGCGGCTACGCGAACCAGTATGCCAATAACTGGCATAAACACAATTATGCACAGCGTCAATCGCCAG
>DAOMAH010000442.1:0-1183 GCA_035426725.1 Acinetobacter sp. | reverse complement strand
GAGCCATCCGGCTTGGCCATCAGGCCACGCATACCGGCCAGCTGACGAATCTGGGCTGCGGAACCCCGCGCACCAGAGTCGGCCATCATAAAGATGCTGTTGAACGATGCCTGCTCTTCTTCTTCACCCAGGGAGTTGACGTTCCGCTCCTTGGAGAGGTTATCCATCATGGCCTTGGAGACGCGATCGTTCGCGCTGGCCCAGATATCGATAACCTTGTTGTAACGTTCGCCCGCAGTTACGAAACCTTGTTCGAACTGTTGCTCAATTTCACGAACTTCAACTTCTGCTTTTTCAATAATTGAGTACTTCGCAGGTGGAATCACCATGTCTTCCATACCTACCGATACGCCTGAACGTGTCGCTTGACGGAAACCTAAGTACATCAATTGGTCCGCAAAGATCACGGTATCTTTAAGACCTAATTTACGGTAGCAAGAGTTAATCAATTTAGAGATGTTTTTCTTGGTCATCTCAACGTTGATTTGTTGGAAATCCATACCTTCTGGCACAACTTCCCAAAGTAAGCAGCGACCTGGTGTGGTATCCACAACAATAGTTTGCTGTTCACGGTTACCATTTTCATCAATCACAGTCTGGTGTACACGTGCTTTTACGCGAGCGTGTAAATTTACCTGACCTGTTGCAAGTGCACGGTTAACTTCGTGAGTATCTGCAAACACCATGCCTTCACCTTTGGCATTGATCGCATCACGAGTGATGTAATACAAGCCTAAGACAACGTCCTGAGACGGTACGATGATTGGCTCACCGTTCGCTGGAGACAAGATGTTGTTGGTCGACATCATTAACGCACGCGCTTCTAACTGCGCTTCAAGCGTTAATGGTACGTGTACCGCCATTTGGTCACCGTCGAAGTCGGCGTTAAACGCAGCACAAACGAGTGGGTGAAGACGGATCGCTTTACCTTCAATCAGGATCGGTTCAAATGCTTGAAGACCCAAACGGTGAAGTGTAGGCGCACGGTTCAACATCACAGGGTGTTGACGAATCACGTGAGCAAGAACGTCCCAAACTTCTGGCGTTTCGCGCTCAACCATTTTCTTCGCAGCTTTAATGGTTGTTGCTTGGCCAGATGCTTGTAGTTTCGCGAAAATGAATGGCTTGAATAATTCAAGTGCCATTTTCTTCGGAAGACCACATTGGTGCAGACGTAAAGTAG
>DAOMAH010000441.1:0-1188 GCA_035426725.1 Acinetobacter sp. | reverse complement strand
GAATCTTCACTGCATATTTCTGACCTAATTTTACAAGCAAGTCCTGTGGTACAACTGGTCATGCTGATCTTATTATTGGCGTCTATTTACAGTTGGTACTTGATTGCCAAATTACACATGGGCTTTAAAAAAGCAACACAAGAAGATGAACATTTTCAAAAGATGTTCTGGTCGGGTGCAGAGTTAAATACGCTCTACAATAATGCTCAGCTCAACTCCAAACGCGGTGGTCTCGAAGATATTTTCTATCAAGGTTTAGGTGAGTTTTTTAAACTACAAAAGCATCAAGCTGCGCCCCCCCAAACCATTGAAGGAACAGAACGAATCCTTCGTGTCGGTTTAAGCCGTGATCAAGGTGGTTTAGAGCAAGGCTTAGGGTCATTGGCAAGTATTGGTTCAGTTGCGCCATATATCGGTTTATTTGGTACGGTTTGGGGCATCATGAATGCATTTATCGGTCTTGCGGCTGTTGAACAAGTAACTTTGGCAACTGTTGCACCGGGTATTGCAGAAGCGCTTATTGCAACGGCGATTGGTTTATTTGCTGCGATTCCTGCGGTATTGGCATTTAACCACTTCACAGCAAAAGGCGAATCTATCTATTCAGACCGAGCGTTATTTTCCGAAGAAATGGTTGCGTTGCTACAACGTCAAACACTTGGAACGTCACAGGAAAGTAAATAATGGCGATTCAACGATCTGGACGTTTTGAACGCATCAAAAAGCCGCTAAAAAGTGATATGAATGTCGTGCCTTATATCGATGTCATGTTAGTGTTATTGGTGATTTTTATGGTTACTGCACCGATGATTACAACTGGGGTAAAGGTTGATTTACCACAGGCAAATAGCAATCCAATTCAGTCAGAAGACAAACCATCTGTTGTTAGTTTAAAAGCTGATGGAACCATCACACTTAGCGATAAGGTGTATGAAGATAAAGTCATGTCGCTTGAAGAGTTGGAATCTGTACTCACAGAAAATCAGAAACAAGCTGAGACTGATAAAAAGCAATTAACGATATTGATTAATGGCAGTGAATCACGCCCTTATGGTGAAGTCATGAAATTGATGTCTGCACTGCAAGATTCAGGTCTTACCCAAGTTGGCTTACTCACAGAGCCGTTAAAATAAGCTATGAAGAAATTACAACGGCCACCATTTAAGCAAAATACGATTGCACTGGGAT
>DAOMAH010000440.1:0-1194 GCA_035426725.1 Acinetobacter sp. | reverse complement strand
AATAACTTTTTACACAAAATAACAAAAGGCAATATAGGCTTATATTCAGCATGAAAATAACTTAAAGAAGATCGAGCCAGACAAACGCGGAACGAACAATTCAATATTTAATTTTGAAATCGGAGAGCGCGTTCTGCAAAATCATGTTGAAACTGAAAAATTCGTCGATGACTAAGATTCAGAAAACGCAAAAAATATTAAATTGATGGTGGCGACATTTTTAATTTTTATAACTATCTTTTTGATAGTAACTTTTGGTTTTTAGACTACAATCAATGCATAGAAACACAAAAGAGCTAAAGCAATTGTGATACGCGTTAAGACCAAACAAAAATTTACATTTACCAAGGTGTCTTATGAAAGCAATCTATATTGAACGTTACGGAAATATTGACGGGGTACAACACGGCGACTTACCAAAGCCACATCTTCAGCCTGATGATGTTTTAATACAAATCCATGCTGCCAGTATCAATCCACTTGATCTAAGAGTTTTAGAGGGTGAGTTTAAAGCCATTCTTCCTGTAAAGTTCCCATTTATTTTAGGCAATGACCTTGCTGGAGTTGTTGTAGAAGTTGGAACTCAGATCAAAAAATTCAAAATAGGCGACGAGGTCTATGCCAAGACTGATCAAACGGGTGCGTTTGCAGAATATGCTGTGGTGAAAGCCAGTACTTTATCGCTCAAACCTAAAAACCTGTCGATGCAACAAGCTGCATCTTTACCGTTAGTTGCCTTAACGTCATGGCAAGCTTTAGTCGAAATCGCAAAAGTTCAAACAGGACAAAAAGTTTTAATTCATGCAGGGTCAGGTGGTGTCGGAACAATCGCAATTCAATTGGCAAAACATTTAGGTGCAGTGGTTGCGACTACGACGAGTGGTAAAAACGCAGACTGGGTTAAAGCACTGGGTGCAGACATTATTGTTGATTATAAAACCACCGACTTTGAAGATGTGATCCAAGACTATGATGTGGTGTTTGATACACAAGGTGGCAAAACGCTAGAAAAATCACTCCATGTTTTAAAGCGTGGTGGACGTTTGATTAGTATTTCAGGACCACCCGACAGCAATTTTGCTAAGACAATCAACGCCAATTGGCTACTCCAATGGATTATTCCACTCTTGAGTTGGTCAATTCGTCATAAAGCGAAAAAACGTGGTATTGAATATTCATTTTTATTTATGCAAC
>DAOMAH010000439.1:0-1215 GCA_035426725.1 Acinetobacter sp. | reverse complement strand
TAGAAAACCCATCCTCATTTCAGGCACAATCAAACTAATCTAAAAATGCTATAGCTTTCACGCTTTGGAAATTGCTGGTATGTCAAATAATAACTTTTCTCAAGTTGCAGCCTTCATTTGGTCGGTTGCAGATTTACTTCGTGGTGACTTTAAACAATCGCAATATGGACGTGTCATTTTACCGTTCACCTTGTTACGTCGCTTAGAGTGTGTCCTTGCGGAAAGTAAAGCAGCTGTTGTGGCAGAGCATGAAAGAATTCAGCTGTTGAACCTACCTGAAGACGCACAAGAAAAGTTTTTGTTACGTGCCACCAATGAATTGGCATTCTTTAATACATCGCCTATGGATTTAGGCAAGATGGGTCAAACCGATATTAAAGCCAATCTCAAAACCTATGTGCAAAGTTTTTCTAAAGATGCGCGTGAGATTTTTGAGCATTTTAAATTCGATGAATTTGTCGGTTTACTCGATGATGCTAACTTGCTTTATAAAGTCGTCAAGATGTTTGCCACGACTGATCTTAGTCCTGAAGCGGTTTCGAATCATGAAATGGGTTTAGTGTTTGAGGAACTGATCCGTCGTTTTGCCGAAGGTTCGAACGAAACCGCAGGGGAACACTTTACCCCGCGTGATATCGTGCGTTTAACCACTTCATTGGTCTTTATGGAAGATGATGAAGCTTTAAGTAAAGATGGCATCATCCGTACTATATACGACCCAACGGCGGGTACGGGCGGTTTCCTATCTTCAGGCATGGAATATGTTCTAGAGTTGAACCCAAATGCAGTCATGCGAGCTTTTGGTCAGGAGCTAAACCCTGAGTCTTATGCCATCTGTAAAGCAGACATGCTGATTAAAGGTCAGGATGTCAGCCGAATTAAACTCGGCAATACTTTATCCAATGACCAGCTCACACACGATAAATTTGACTACATGCTGTCCAATCCGCCTTTTGGTGTGGACTGGAAAAAGATTGAACAAGATATTAAAGATGAACATCAGGTTAAAGGCTTTGATGGGCGTTTTGGTGCAGGCTTGCCGCGTGTATCGGACGGTTCTTTACTGTTCCTGATGCACTTGATCAGCAAAATGCGTAATCGTGACCAAGCCAATGATCAAGGCAGCCGGATCGGGATTATCCTGAATGGTTCACCATTGTTCACGGGTAGTGCAGGCAGTGGTGAAAGTGAAATCCGTCGTTATATTCTAGAAGC
>DAOMAH010000438.1:0-1233 GCA_035426725.1 Acinetobacter sp. | reverse complement strand
CGAAGTCTTGAATGCAAAACAACACGAACGCGAAGCCGATATTATTGCACAAGCGGGTAGCCCAAATGCGGTGACTATCGCAACCAACATGGCAGGTCGTGGTACAGATATTTTGCTGGGTGGTAACTGGAAAGCCAAACTTGGACATATTGAAAATCATACAGCTGAAGATGAAGCGCGTTTACAAGCACAGTGGGAAAAAGATCACGAGGACGTTTTAGCATCTGGTGGTTTACATATCATTGGTTCGGAACGTCATGAATCGCGCCGTATTGACAACCAGTTGCGTGGTCGTGCAGGTCGTCAAGGTGACCCTGGTGTATCCCGTTTCTATCTATCGCTTGAAGATGACTTAATGCGTATCTTTGCGGGCGATCGTGTTGTCGGCATGATGCGTGCGATGGGCTTGCAAGAAAATGAAGCCATTGAACATAAAATGGTCAGTCGTTCGATTGAAAATGCACAACGTAAAGTGGAAGCTCGTAACTTCGATATTCGTAAGAACTTGTTGAAATACGATGATGTAAACAACGAACAACGTAAGATTATTTATACGCAACGTGATGAAGTTTTAGCAGAAAGCACGCTGCAAGATTATTTGGAAGAAATGCATCATGAAGTGATTAAAGGCGTGATTGCGAACTTTATTCCACCAGAGTCAATTCATGATCAGTGGGATATTGAAGGTTTAGAAAATGCTTTGCGTACCGATTTAGGCGTAGATTTACCTGTACAGCAATGGTTAGATCAAGATCGCCGTTTAGATGAAGAAGGTTTAGTCGAGCGTATTTCTGATGAAATTGTGGCGCGTTACCGCCAACGTCGTGAGCAAATGGGCGATGACTCTGCGGTGACACTAGAACGTCACTTTATGCTGAATTCGTTAGATCGCCATTGGAAAGATCATTTGGCAGCAATGGATTACTTGCGTCAAGGGATTCATTTACGTGGTTATGCACAGAAAAATCCTGAGCAAGAATATAAAAAAGAAGCATTCAACTTATTCGTCAATATGTTGGCTGTGATCAAATCTGATGTAGTAACCGACTTGTCTCGTGTACATGTCCCAACTGCCGAAGAACTTGCTGAATTAGAAGCACAGCAACAACGTCAGGCTGAATCGATGCGTTTGTCATTTGAACATGACGATGTAGATGGTTTAACTGGTGAAGTGACTTCTGATGCATCGGATCGCTCGCTCGCGAATGCGCAATTCTCTGTGCCAGAAAGCCG
>DAOMAH010000437.1:0-1235 GCA_035426725.1 Acinetobacter sp. | reverse complement strand
CTTAAATGGCTACTGTCGACATATTCAGGATTACTCATCATTAAATAGGCTTTTAATGCATTATAGGCATCTTGAGCATTACTATCTGAAGGCTCTAAATATTGTTGTGTCTTCGCAACTGGCTTGATTTCAACATTGACTTGATTGGCTTTCAGTGTCGCTTCATTATTTTTAACGCGTTGCAAATATTGCGCAATATTCTGCTGTGTTGGGGTCAAGACTATCTGCTTAATCCCTTTAAGATATTCGGCTTTTAAGCTTTCACGTAATTGATTACCTTGATATAAACCAAAACCAAATTTAAGCGGACGATTCTCATCAAATTCATCTAGTTGTTGTAAACGTTCTTGTAAAATCAACAAGGCTTCGAACTGCGTCGATAATTGTTGACCAGAAGATTTCTCTAAGTGCACCACTTTGTCTAAGTCCGCTTGGACATCGGCAATCAGTTGTTGATTGTTTCGATACGACCAAACCCACAATCCCAACACAAAAGAAACACCGACTAAAGCTGCGATAAAGGCAATATAACGCTGGCGTTTTTTCGTAGGATTGATATGTTGTTTGACCAAATCTTTATCTCGCAAAATCACATTCGAGAATAGCCCTTGTAGGAAATAACCATGATTGGGTGCGATTGATGAATTTTTACTTTCTTGGGTATTGCTTTGACTTTGCTGTAGTTGGAATTCTTGGGCGATATTTTCAGTCATTGGGCTTTCAATTACACCCTCTTGCAAAGCACTGGTGAAATAAAAGCCACGGAACACAGGTTGGAATTGATATGGATTATCTTCAAACAAAGTGCTAATAAAGCTTCTTAATGCAGGTTTTAAGGTTTTAAATTCTAGTGGAAAGGTCATGACACTCGGAGAAATATTCTGCGAATGGCGACGACTTAAATGCGTCGTGCTGACACTTTTTAAACCATCATAAAGAATGCTGTAATGTTTCTCGAATAATTCCACTGCATTTTGCGATGAATTTTGCTCATAAGGCAGCGTTGCACCCCATGCCTGATTGTATTCCTGTGACTCATAACAATCGAAAAACTCAGTGAATCCTGCAATCAAATCCATCTTTGAAAAGATCAAATAAACTGGAACGACAACTTCAAGACGTTCAGTTAAATCTTGAATACGGGCACGTAAATTCTTGGCTAATTTTAATGAATTTTCAGGGCTCTGGCTGATCAACTCGGCAATACTGACAATCACAATCAAACCATTTACGGG
>DAOMAH010000436.1:0-1250 GCA_035426725.1 Acinetobacter sp. | reverse complement strand
CTCTTATTTTATGTGTCCTGAGCTCTACCTTTCTGCTCAGCGCGTGTAATAAAGACAAAGTGCCAACAATTGAATCTGAACAACAAACTAGCACGACGACAGACCCGATCGGTCAGCTCAATCAAACGCCTATTAAGAGCTTTGCCGCAACTGCGGATGATGGACACGATATTGCCATTTTAGATGATTATGACCAGCGCTTTACTGACATGAGCGATAGCATGGAAATCGAATTGGCAAAAATGCAACAAGCGAATACCCTAACGCCTGAGTTTGAACAGCAACGCCAAAAAGATAATGCTCAGTCCGCACTCACCATGTTAAAAGCACTCGAACTCAAAACCGAACAAGGTCGATATATTCAAGGCTTGCTTTATGATTATTGGGAGCATCAGGCGAAACTGATTGCTGAAAGCACTTTATCCGCTACGCCAGCAACCGCAGATTCAGGGCAACAAATTAATCATTTAAATGAATATTTACATGCGCAAAGCCAACTGCATCATTGGCGCAGTGCTCAAACGACTGATAGCAAAATGCAGCCTGAGTAAGATTATATCTTCTGCTTTTCAATCCATTGAATTGAATTTACGCGAAATAATTCACATGCCCCATCCCCTGTATCGGTTGGGGTGAGTGAAGATTTCCAAACTAAATTTTTATCGCGAATTTCGACTAAATCGCCTTTGAGCTGCACTAAATCACCACGTTTGACTTGTTTAATTTGTTGAGCGATTTGCGGGTTGGCTGGAATAATATGCATATTCGACACCATTTGCATGGCTTGATTCGCAGGCACAGGCAGGCGGTCTATTTTCCAGTTTAGGAAGCGGTCATATTGATTAACTGAAATTTTTCGGGCAATTTCGGGGTGCGCAAACATGCCCCAACTGACCGCATAATCAATCGGTGAAAACTTGGCTTGTTCATCATCTTGGTACACTTTAGAACCTAAAATACGAAAATCGCCGTTAAAAGGTTGCAACACTGAAATAGATTGATCTTTGGCAACAGGCGATAAACCATTGGCAATGTTGTAGTCAGCACTGTTACCCGAAGCATGTGTCTGTGCAACGGCAGCAATACATAACCCTAACCATAGATATTTTTTCATACTCAAACCATCCCCAACTATTGCAAAACAATCATTCAGAAAAATGATCTGCAAAAAACAAATGCCTATTCTTTATGCTAAGCCTTTAACATGAAAAAAGATGCGAGTATTGGTAACAATCAAACTTACTTTGGTC
>DAOMAH010000435.1:0-1263 GCA_035426725.1 Acinetobacter sp. | reverse complement strand
AGACAGCGATTTTGTTTTGAATATGTCAGCAGAGCTTAGTCATCACCTTGAATCAGGCTCAATAAGCGCATGAATGAATAATACATCCAAACCAAAGTTGCCAATAAAGCAATACCGCAAACCCATTCAAATGCTTTCGGTGCGCCTTGCGCCGTCGCACTTTCAATTAAATCGAAGTCTAAAATTAGGTTTAAAGATGCAATCACCGCAACAAATGCAGCAAAGCCAATACCTAACCAGTTACTTTCAAAAATAAATGGAATGCTCGAACCAAAAGCGAAACGCAAGATCATCTGTACGACAAATACCAATGCAATCGCAACAGAGGCAGAAATCACAATCGCTTTGAATTTTTCAGTGGCGCGGATAATCTGCATTTTATATAAGGTGAATAACACCAAAGTGGTGACAAAAGTGGCTAATAAAGCCTGTAATGGCACGCCTGGGAATTTCAATTGAAAAATAAATGAAATGCCACCTAAAAACGCCCCTTCAAATAAGGCATAAGGAATGGCTAAAGCAGGTGCCGTATTCGATTTGAAGGCGGTAATCAAACCAAGAATTAATCCACCTATTGCGCCGACGATTGCCGCTGCATAAGCAATTGAAAGGTTTCCAGTGGTCGCACAATAAAAAAACAATACTAAACCAACGACTGCTGCAATGACGGTTAGCAATACAGATTTTTGAATTGCGCCTTGAATGGTCATTGGATCAGCCAAATCGGTGTAGGTTTCCACTCGGGTTAAAATAGGGTTATTACTTTGCATGTATGCTCTCTTGTTATAGTGTGTGGATTGAAAATCCGAGTTTAATCGATTTTAGTGACAAGCCCAATATTTTTTAAGCACGATTTAAAAAGGAGCTTTCGCTCCTTTAAATATTAAATAATTTCCTAAACAAAATCACTTTTGAAATTAATGTTTCTCGTGATTCGTAATAAAGAAATATTCACGATAATATTTTAATTCAGCAATTGAATCTCGAATATCATCCATCGCCAAATGTGAGGCATTTTTCTTTAAACCACTCATAATTTCAGGTCTCCAGCGTTTCGCTAACTCTTTCACTGAAGAAACATCTAAATTACGATAATGAAAAAACTGTTCAAGTTCTGGCATTAAACGGTGCATGAAGCGACGGTCTTGGCAAATTGAATTTCCGCACATCGGTGAGGTTTTTGGATTCACCCATTTCTTTAAGAATTCCAGCGTTTGCTGTTCGACATCTTCCGCTTTTAATTTACTGCGACGCACACGCTCA
>DAOMAH010000434.1:0-1273 GCA_035426725.1 Acinetobacter sp. | reverse complement strand
TTGATAAGCTTGTTCAAGCCAATCGACTTCTTGCAATTCATTGCTAATCAACTCCGCATCTAAATGTTTGGCTTTTAAAGTCTGTTTAATCCGCTGTAAACCTTTTCCTTTCCTAATTTGACTTGCTAAAGTAAGTTCGGCAACACGCTGATCACTTTGATAATTTTGCTGTGCTAATTCTTCCACCAGCTTTGCTACTTCGTCTGCATGAATCGCATATAAATTGAGTTTCGCGGTGAGTTCAGCTTGTGAATATTCACGACGTGTGAGCAAAGCAAAGGCATAGGAACGCAATCTTTGGCCTGTTAATGTTTTCGGCTTATCGGTTATCTTTGAATTAAACATCGTTATCCTCCATCAAAAAACGCCCCGAAGGGCGTTTAGGTTTAACTTTCAAGTAATAAATCTGGCTCTTCTTCTTCAAGTTTTGCTGCATCAGGATTGGCTTTAGTCAGCAGTAATTCTCGAATCATTTTTTCAATTTCCGCAGCCATTTGCGGATTTTCTTCAAAATGACGAATTACGTTGTTTTTACCTTGACCAATTTTATTGCCTTGATATGAATACCAAGCACCTGCTTTTTGCACAAGTTCTTGCTGTACAGCTAAATCAACCAGTTCGCCAAGTTGGTTGGTTCCTTTACCATACATAATTTGAAAAAGCGCTTCTTTGAAAGGAGGCGCCATTTTGTTTTTTACAACTTTAACTTTAGTTTCGTTACCTACAATTTCGTCGCCTTCTTTAACTGCACCAATACGACGAATATCTAAACGAACTGAAGCGTAGAATTTAAGTGCATTACCACCCGTTGTGGTTTCAGGGCTACCAAACATCACGCCAATTTTCATACGAATTTGGTTAATGAAAATCACCATACAGTTTGAACGCTTTGCATTACCTGTAATTTTACGCAAGGCTTGACTCATTAAACGTGCTTGTAAGCCCATGTGTGAGTCGCCCATTTCACCTTCAATTTCGGCTTTTGGCGTAAGGGCAGCCACAGAGTCAATCACGATCATGTCGATGGCACCAGAGCGTACTAACATGTCAGCAATTTCGAGGGCTTGTTCACCATGATCTGGCTGTGAAATTAATAAGTTATCAATATCGACACCGAGTTTGCGCGCATATTGTGGATCAAGTGCATGCTCTGCATCAATAAAGGCACAGGTACCACCTGCTTTTTGACATTGCGCAATGGCTTGCAAGGTCAGGGTCGTTTTACCAGAAGATTCAGGGCCGTAAATTTCAACAATACGACCTTTTGGTAAGC
>DAOMAH010000433.1:0-1273 GCA_035426725.1 Acinetobacter sp. | reverse complement strand
CAATTGTGCCCACGTTTACGTGTGGTTTATTACGTTCAAACTTAGCCTTAGCCATGAGATCTTCCTTTTTAAACTGCTCATGAGGGTTACTCATGAGCACTTGGTTTTTAACTATGAATTAGTTTGGGCTTATAGTAATCGAAAGATTACTCGTCGTCACCTTTTTTACCGCCAGTCTGGAACTTAGAAATAATACCTTCAGCCACGTTACGTGGTGTTTCAGCATATTTAGCAAATTCCATAGAATAGGTCGCACGACCTTGAGACATAGAACGCATAGAAGTTGCGTAACCAAACATCTCAGCCAATGGAACTTCAGCTTTAATTGCTTTCGTACCACCAGGTAAATCGTCCATACCCTGAACCATACCACGACGACGGTTTAAGTCACCCATGATATCGCCCATGTAGTCTTCTGGAGTTTCTACTTCAACTTTCATGATTGGTTCAAGCAAGATCGGATCTGCTTTCATGAAACCATCACGGAAAGCGTAAGAACCTGCCATTTTGAACGACAATTCATCAGAATCGACATCATGGTAAGAACCATCAAATAGTGTCGCCTTGATACCCACAACAGGATAACCAGCCAATACGCCATTTTTCATACGTTCTTGAATACCCTTGTCAACCGCACCAAAGAATTCTTTAGGTACAGTACCACCAACAACTTCTTCAGCGAATAGGTATTCTTTACCAGCTTCTTCAACATCCATAGGCTCTAAACGAACATATACATGACCGAATTTACCTTTACCACCTGTTTGACGAACAAACTTACCTTCTTGCTCAACAGTCTTTTTGATTGTTTCGCGATAAGCAACCATTGGTTTACCAATGTTCGCTTCTACACCGAATTCACGTTTCATACGGTCAACAAGAATGTCAAGGTGAAGCTCACCCATACCAGCAATAATCGTTTGACCAGATTCTTCGTCTGTGCGAACACGGAACGATGGATCTTCTTTTGCCAAACGACCAAGCGCGATCGACATTTTCTCTTGGTCAGCTTTTGTCTTAGGCTCTACAGCTAAAGAAATTACTGGCTCAGGGAATTCCATACGCTCAAGTGTAATGATGTTTTTCTCATCACAAAGTGTATCACCCGTAGTTACGTCTTTAAGACCTACACATGCAGCGATATCACCAGCGCGAATTTCTTCAACGTCTTGACGTTCGTTTGCGTGCATTTGCACGATACGGCCAATACGCTCACGCTTCGATTTCACTGGATTATATACTGGATCACCTTGTTTAAGCACACCAGAATACA
>DAOMAH010000432.1:0-1279 GCA_035426725.1 Acinetobacter sp. | reverse complement strand
CAAAAGCATCCTTGCCGATCATCTATTGGCGGTGTATTTGTATGGATCAGGTGTTGAGGGTGGATTAAAACCACAAAGCGATGTCGATTTATTGGTGATCATCAATCGAGATTTGCAGGATACTGAACGTCAAAATTTAGCCCAGAAATTATTGGACATCTCCGTTCCGATTGGTAGCCTCGACGGGCGTGCGCTCGAAATCACCGTATTAAACCATCACAAGATTAGAGCGCAGACCTACCCTTTCAGTTACGAAATGCAATGGGGTGAATGGCTCAGAGAAGAACTTGAGCAAGGTGTAGCTTTAGAATCGTTTGAAGACCCTGATATCGCAATATTATTAAAGAAAGTGCAGCGACATCATCAGGTATTATGGGGAAAACCACCGTCTGTTTATCTACCCACAATTCAAGATGAGTTGGTTGAACGTGCAATTCGCGACAGCTATCCGCAAGTCGCAGCACATTGGGATGAGGATGGTGATGAACTCAACCAAATCTTAGCTTTATGCCGCATGTGCTATACCCTTCAATGCAAAGCGATTGTGCCTAAAAATGTCGCTGCACAATGGTTTATTTCATCATTACCACACGATGCTGTATCAGCACAGAGTATCGATGCGCTGCAATTAATGATTAGTGAATATATGGGTCAAATAGAACAGCAAAATTGGACATTTTTTCATGCTGAATTAGCCGACATCGTCCAAGTATTATCTGAACGATTGAATCATCATTTTACAGTGCAATCGCCCGAGTCGCATTAAAACGATATGCTTGCAATGTTTATCAATTAATAGAAAACATGAGAAGTACATTACAAATCATGCCTTTATGCTTATGACTCAAATAAAAAATTAAATTTTTACAAAAATCACAAACTTAGCCTTGAAATTTAATCAAAAAACAGCATTATTTAATCAAAGTTTTTTTTCATTATTGGAAGATATAAACAATGCAGAATAAAGCACGTGTTGCTGTTTTAGCAGTCCTTATGACAAGTTTACTGACTGCGCCGCTTGCAGAAGCAAGACGTGCGGGTGGCGGAAAAAGCCACGGCATGAGCAGATCAAGTTCATCTAGTCAGTCATACCAGCAATCCAATTCGTCATATCAGCAACGTCAAGCAACGCCAGCACCTCAACAAACTACGCCGCAAAGATCTGGGCCAGGTGTGGGATCAATGGTTGCTGCCGGTGTTGCGGGTGCTGCTGTAGGTGCTGTTGCAGCAAATGCAATGGCGGATGACAGAAATCCGAACTCAGCGGAACAACAAGCGA
>DAOMAH010000431.1:0-1281 GCA_035426725.1 Acinetobacter sp. | reverse complement strand
GGCTTTAGCAAATTGAAAGGTACAGCTCATATTCTTCTTTCATCAAATGCTTTAAGTACCTCCCCCTTTAAAAAAGGAGGAGCTGATGAACTCAAAGTCTTACTTGAATTTTGATCTCCCTCTCTTCTGGAAAGAGGGATTATGGGAGATTTTAGCCTAAAGCCTTTTCAGCAGCTTCAACTGTTTGACGAATCAATGTGGTGATCGTCATCGGGCCTACACCGCCTGGAACAGGCGTATAAGCAGATGCAACATTTTCAATCCCTAGCAGTTGAATATCGCCGACACCGCCGCCATCACGTGGATGGAAACCTGCATCAACTACTACTGCACCTTGCTTGATCCAATCTTTTTGAATCAATTCAGCCTTACCCACTGCACCCACAATAATATCCGCCTGTTTAACCAATTCAGGAAGATTTTGAGTCCGTGAATGGCAAATAGTCACGGTAGCATTGGCTTGCAATAACATCATTGCCATCGGCTTACCCAAAATTGCAGAACGCCCTACTACCACAGCATGTTTGCCTGCAATTTCAATCTTGTTTTCTTGCAAGATCGTCATAATACCCGCTGGTGTCGCTGAACCATACGCTGCTTCACCCATTGCCATACGGCCAAAACCTAAACAGGTTACGCCGTCCACATCTTTGGTTAATGCAATTGCATCGAAACAAGCACGCTCATCAATTTGTTCAGGCACAGGATGCTGTAACAAAATGCCATGTACATCTGGATTGGAATTCAGTTTTTCAATTTCAGCGAGTAGCTGTTCAGTGGTGGTTTCTTTCGGAAGTTCAACCTTGAGCGAATCCATACCGACACGACGGCACGCATTGCCTTTCATACGTACGTAAGTTGCTGATGCACCATCATCACCGACCAAAATAGTGGCTAAAATTGGGGTGCGCCCCGTTTTTGTTTTTAATGCTTCTACACGTACCAACAAATCTGCTTCAATTTGTGTTGCCAATGCACGTCCGTCTAAAACCAATGCCACAGCGCATCTCCAAAATGGGTATCAATCAATTGCGTAAATAATACATGATAATTGCGCTGATTTGATTTTAGATGTCGTTTTTATGCGCATATTCACTCGCCCTACTCTTGTTTTTTTCCCAAAGATTGCTAATATGTGCTTCACCAAGAGATGGCGGGGTGGCAGAGTGGTCATGCAGCGGACTGCAACTCCGTGTACGCCGGTTCGATTCCGACCTCCGCCTCCAAACTGGTAAAGCCCGAGTGGTGAAATCGGTAGACACAGGGGATTTAAAATCCCCC
>DAOMAH010000430.1:0-1300 GCA_035426725.1 Acinetobacter sp. | reverse complement strand
TCAGGTTTCCACGTCAGATCACGCGTTTGTAAACCTAAAGGGCCGTGAAATAAATACACCACTTCAGCAGGAATGCCAGTTTTGGCTGCAATTAATTCGCTGTATTTTTCAGGCTGTTTACGAATCAATTGGTCGGCTTCGATAGTTGCTCTTAAATAAGCTTGGATGATTTCAGGATACTGTTGCGCATAAGATTTACTGGCTAAAGAACCATGAAAAGTTGGGGTCTTTGCTTGCGCGCCGTCATAAATCTTACGGGCAAATCCTTGATAGGAAAATAATTCAGCAAACGGCACAAAATCGGCGTGCGCATCAATTTTATTACTTTTCAGCGCAGGGCCTGCTACTTCAGGGGCTTGGGCGATAATCTTGACATCAGTTTTTGGATCCCAACCTTGAGCCGCAACCGCACGCAGCAATAAACCATGTGAAGTTGAGGCAAAAGGTACAGAAATGGTTTTACCTTTCAGCTCCTGAATCGAAGTCACTTCTGAGTCAACAGGTACTACAATGCCATTACCGCTGCCTGTGGTACTGCCTGAAAGCACACTCAGGAAAATACTTTCTTTGCCTGATTTTTTAAACGCAACATTGTTATTGACTGCTGGGAAATCTGCCATTGCACCAATATCCAAACGACCCGCAACCATTTCACTGGTTAATGGTGCGCCAGAAGTAAAGTTTTTCCACACGATGTCATATTTGGCATCTTTGTATTTACCCGTTTTTGGTAAGTATTTTGGCAATAGATTCAATTCACGAATTAACAAGCCGCCTGTAGCGCAGTTAATGGTGGTGTCTTGTGTGCCAATTGCCACACGAATTTCTTCGGCAGACGCTACGCTAAAAATCGACAATAAAGACGTGCTTAAAATAATGCTTTTGGTTAGTTTGTTTAGTTGCATGGTTTTTCCCCTGATTATTTAAGTAAATATGGAATGTTGACCTGAATGGCATCGGTCGGGCAGTCTTTCTCACATGGCATGCAATACCAACATTCATCAAACTGCATATAGGCTTTCTTAGTGTCAGGATGGATCGCCAATAAATCCATTGGGCAAACATCAACACAGACGGTACAACCTTTATCGGCAATACATTTATCTTCATCCACCAACACAGGTGCAGCCGTGCGGTGGGGGATTTCTTTAAAAATAAACGCCATAATCGTGGTCTCCTTTAGGCTAGGTCAGCCACTAATTTTTTCTGAATACGTAATGAGTTATAGGAATTCGCTTCTTGCTCATCGATCGGGATGAGGTAGGGTTTAACTGGCTTTTTAAAGCTGACCATATTGCCG
>DAOMAH010000429.1:0-1332 GCA_035426725.1 Acinetobacter sp. | reverse complement strand
TTTCAGGCTTTAAACCACCTGCCAATATTAAAGCAGTATCCAGTTGCGGAAACTGCGACCAGTCAAAACTGTGTCCTGTTCCGCCTTTGAGTTCAGGATGCCATGCATCCAATAGTATGGCACTAGCACCTGCTTGTTGAAATTTTTCAACTTCTGCCACCACATCCATACCCGCTTGCACTTGTATAGCTTTATACCAACGGCGTTTACACTGTGTCGCAATCTGTTGGCATTGCTCTGGCGTTTCATCACCATGTAGCTGCAACACATCTAAAGGCACAACATCGAGCACTTGTTGAATTTGCGCTGCGCTGGCATTGACAAATAAGCCCACCAACTGAACAAAGGCAGGTACGTGCTGTGCCAATTTTTGCGCTTGCTCAATGCTGACATGTCGCGGACTGGGTGGGAAGAAAACCAATCCAATCGCATCTGCTCCCGCTTGAACCACTGCATGAATATCTTGTGCTCGGGTAATGCCGCAAATTTTGGCGCGCGTTCGCACTTGAGTCTGGCGCATATTTTGTAATCTGAATAATCTGTCGGAACTGTTGCATTGTAATGCAATTTGGCGCACTTGGGGCAAAGTTCATTCTAAAATGCAATTGTTTAAAAAACGCAGTGACTTTATACTGAGCGACATCTAGCGACAAGTCTAAAGCAAATTCTTTTGCTTATAGGGAAGTTGGTGCAAATCCAACGCTGCCCTCGCAACGGTAACACCGAATTATTAATCTATGCACCAAAGCAAATCACTGCATTTTTATATGCGGGAAGATGATTAATAGCATCATCCATCTGATGATTATAGTGAAGTCCGGAGACCTGCTTGTTGCTTCTTTCCACAATACCATTCACGACGGGTGAATGTTTGGAGCGTGTATGTCTACTAATTTTCAACCGACTCGTTTAGTTGGTGCTATTGCTATTGCAATGGGGTTTTCTTCAGTTGTTTTTGCGGAAGATCAGACGACTGATCAAATTGCGCAACTTGATACGATTGTTGTAACAGCCTCACGCAGTGAAGAAAAACTCAAAACCGTTCCTGCACGTTTAAACGTCATCAATCAAAAAACCATTGAACAGAATCCATTACTTAATGTATCGGATGTACTTCAGCGTGACCCTTCAATCTACATCAAACAAAATGGTGGCTTAGGACAAGGGACATCTCTTTCGATTCGTGGCTCAAACCCCAACCATGTTTTGTTATTGAAAGATGGCGCGCGATTAAATACATCGAACACATTAAGCCCAATTTATCCTGAAACTTTAGACACCACTGATCTTCAGCAAATTGAAGTCTTAAAAGGCCCATCGTCCGTCCAATAT
>DAOMAH010000428.1:0-1346 GCA_035426725.1 Acinetobacter sp. | reverse complement strand
ACATTTTCTCGACTACTGTTAAAAAATAGCATTGGAACACAAGCCATTTCACAGTATCATAATGCCCTAGTCGAGGGATGCTGCGACAATTGACGATTTTTTCAAATCGACATCAATTTGCCAGGCTCGACATGAGAAGCAACGCTTCGCAAGGCAATGCTTCGCAAGCAACGGCATCCGCGAACAGAACGATCCAATCTATTTTTCTAGGAGATCCTTATGAACGCGGTGAATGCTTCATTTACAGATTATAAAGTTGCCGATATTTCCCTTGCCGACTACGGCCGTAAAGAAATCAAACTCGCTGAAGCAGAAATGCCAGCCTTGATGGGTTTACGTCAACGCTATGCAGCGGCTAAGCCACTTGCAGGCGCAAAAATTTTGGGTTGTATTCACATGACAATCCAAACTGCGGTTTTAATTGAAACACTCATCGAACTCGGCGCAGAAGTTCGTTGGACGTCATGCAATATCTTCTCTACTCAAGACCATGCTGCTGCGGCAATTGCTGCACGTGGTATTCCAGTATTTGCTTGGAAAGGCGAAACTGAAGAAGAATATGAATGGTGTTTAGAACAACAAGTCAATGTCAATGGCACACCTTGGGATGCCAACATGATTTTGGATGATGGTGGCGACCTCACCTCACTCGTGCATGACAAATATGCTGCCCTTTTAGATAACATTCATGGCATTACCGAAGAAACCACTACAGGCGTGGCGCGTCTTTTGGACATGTGGAAAGATGGTTCTTTGAAAGTTCCTGCAATCAATGTCAATGACTCGATTACCAAATCAAAAAATGACAACAAATATGGTTGCCGTCACTCACTCAACGATGCGATCAAACGTGGTACCGATATGTTGTTATCTGGTCGTCGTGCATTGGTGATTGGTTATGGTGATGTCGGTAAAGGCTCTGCGCAATCATTACGTCAAGAAGGCATGATTGTACGTGTGACTGAAGTTGATCCAATTTGTGCGATGCAAGCCTGCATGGATGGTTATGAAGTCGTTTCTCCATACAAAAATGGCGTACAAACTGGCAAGAAAGAAGACATTAACCAAGACTTACTCAGCAATACAGACCTAGTGGTAACAACTACAGGTAATTACCACGTGTGTGATGCTGCCATGCTCGATAGCTTAAAAGCAGGCGCAGTAGTCTGTAATATTGGTCACTTCGATACAGAAATCGACACGGCTTACTTACGTGGTTATAAATGGGTTGAAGTTAAGCCTCAAGTACATCAAGTGTATCGTTCAGAAGATGAAAACAATTATTTGATTTTGCTTTCTGAAGGTCGTTTGGTGAATTTAGGTAATGCGACGGGTCATCCATCACG
>DAOMAH010000427.1:0-1374 GCA_035426725.1 Acinetobacter sp. | reverse complement strand
ATGGTGCCGACACACGGATTCGAACTGTGGACCTACTGATTACAAGTCAGTTGCTCTACCAACTGAGCTATGCCGGCATTTTTATAGTGTTTTGTACGTTTCGTATCAGAACGGAGTGCAGTTTAGCAAAACTTCGATAGGTTGCAAGTGGTTTTTATTAAAAAACCATGAAAAACTCACAAAATCAAACCGTTTGCCGATAATTCAACCGCCTTAATCACTGCGCGTGCTTTTATTTGCGTTTCATTCCATTCAGATTCAGGATTTGAGTCTGCTACTAGACCTGCGCCAGCCTGAACATAGACCTTTTGCTCCCGAATTACACAGGTCCGAATTGCAATCGACATGTCCATTTCACCATGCCAACCTAAATACCCGACTGCACCACCAAAGACACCACGTTTTACTGGCTCAACTTCATCAATAATTTCCATTGCCCGAATTTTAGGTGCACCTGAAAGCGTCCCCGCAGGGAACGTGGCTTTAAAGACATCAAGCGCATCTACATCATCACGCACCTCGCCTTGCACGTTAGATACAATATGCATGACGTGTGAATAGCGCTCAATCACCATTTGATCGGTCACTTTCACCTTACCAATCTTAGAAACACGTCCAACATCATTACGCCCCAAATCTATCAGCATCAGATGTTCAGCAATTTCTTTCTCATCACTTAATAAATCTTGTTCTAAAGCCAAATCTTCTTCTTTAGTTTTGCCACGCGGACGTGTTCCCGCAAGTGGGCGCACTGTTGCAATACCATTTTCCAAGCGTGATAAAATTTCAGGTGAAGAGCCAACAATTTGAAACGGCTTTTGATCCGTCAGAGTATGACCCTGTACAAGAAATAAATAAGGTGATGGATTGAGATGTCGCAATGCACGATACACTTGCAACGCTTCACCATCAAAATCCGAAACCATTCTCTGACCCGGAACAACCTGCATGACATCACCAGCACGGATGTATTCTTTTACTTTTTCAATCGTTTCAAGAAATTTCACTTTCCCTGTAATCGACTCAAAATGCGGCGGAGTATGTGGTTTGGCTTGCAAACTTACAGGCTGCGCAAGCAGTTGTTCCAATTGATCAAGTTTGGCTTGAGCTTGGGCATAAGCGTCTGGCTGATGAGTGTCGGCATGATGGATTAAAAATAAGGTATCTTTTAAGTTATCAAACACAATCACGGTTTTAGAGAGCATTAACCACAAATCAGGTAAGGTGACAGGGTCTGCTGTGGGTACATTTTTTAATTTTGGCTCTATATAACGCACGGCATCGTAGCCCAAATATCCCACCAATCCACCCGTGAAATTGGGTAAATCAGGCAATTCAGCTTTCGTTGGCACTTTAAATTGATTTTGAAAATCA
>DAOMAH010000426.1:0-1379 GCA_035426725.1 Acinetobacter sp. | reverse complement strand
CACACCCTCGTCGGTTTTCAAGACCGGTGCATTAAACCGCTCTGCCACGCTTCCATGCGCATAAGAATACAAAGCTTGTTGAGTTTATTCAACAAAAATTCTTCTCTTAATATTCAAATGCGTATAGTTTCATCATTTTACAGTTTAGCGGCTAATTCAGCACCATCACGAATCGCACGTTTAGCATCTAGTTCAGCTGCCAATTTCGCACCACCAATAATATGGAAATTCGCTAAGGTCTTTTCACCCTCTTTAGGCATCAGATCAGTGACAGATTCTTGACCTGCGCAAACCACAACAGTATCAACACGTAATAACTGGTCATGACCATTATGTTCAACCCATAACCCTTCATCCGTTACGGCTTTATATTGCACACCACGCAACATACGAACAGCATGTTTTTTCAGTTGTGCACGATGCACCCAACCCGACGTTTTACCTAAACCAATCCCCAAAGGGGTCGTTTTGCGTTGTAACAAATAAATTTCACGAACGGGCATTTCAACTTCAGCACGCTGTACACCACCCTCAGAAACATAGTTCGGATCTGGGTCGATACCCCATTCACGCTGCCATTCTGCCAACGGTTGTGGCTGTGGTTGATGAGGTGGTTTGAGTAAAAACTCCGAGACATCAAAGCCAATTCCGCCCGCGCCAATCACTGCGACTCTGTGCCCTACTTCTGCACCACGTAATACTTCTGCATAGGACAACACTTGTGGCGCATTGCTGCCTTGAATTTTCAATGCACGTGGCACAACACCAGTTGCAACAATCACTTCATCAAAGCCTTCACGTTCAAGCTGATCACGGCTAACACGTGTATTTAGGCGTAAATCGACACCCGTCTGTTTCAACTGAACTTTAAAATAACGAATGGTTTCATGGAACTCTTCTTTACCAGGAACCACTTTCGCTAAGTTGAATTGTCCACCAACATCGCTACCAGCTTCAAACAAAGTCACCGCATGACCACGACTCGCTGCAACAGTTGCAGCAGACAATCCTGCAACACCACCACCAACAACCGCAATACGTTTTGGTCTTTTGGTTTTGATATAAACCAATTCAGTTTCAAAACACGCTTGTGGATTCACGAGACAGCTCACACGCTCATTTTTAAAAGCATGGTCTAAGCAGGCTTGATTACAAGCGATACAAGTATTAATTTCATCGACACGATTGGTTGCCGTCTTGTTCACCCAATAAGGATCGGCCAAGAATGGACGTGCCATTTGCACCATATCCGCTTTGCCTGAAGCAATAATGTCTTCTGCGACATCTGGCATATTAATACGGTTTGATGCAATCACAGGAACGGAAACATGCTGTTTGACCACAGCGGTATAATCCACAAATGCAGCACGAGGCACAGA
>DAOMAH010000425.1:0-1401 GCA_035426725.1 Acinetobacter sp. | reverse complement strand
GTTTTACCAGAAGATTCAGGGCCGTAAATTTCAACAATACGACCTTTTGGTAAGCCGCCGATACCGAGTGCAATATCAAGCGTTAAAGAACCCGTCGAAACCGCTTCAACGGCTTGAACGTTATTTTCACCTAAACGCATGACTGTATTTTTACCAAATTGTTTTTCAATTTGGCTCAATGCAGCTTGTAAGGCCTTACTTTTATTATCATCCATCTCAAAACCTCTAACTTTATTTTCTTAACGATTAACCCAAGTGGATGTATTGAATCTCAACTTGTTGGGACTGGGACATAGTGTCAGATTCTCATGCTTTATTCTATATCTGACCTGTGTTTGTACGACATAAAATGACGCGACAATTTATTCAAGATTTCACTCATCAGAATACGTCCAAGACTGGACATTATCTTGTTTGAAACGATTAATATCACGACGATCTTTTTTACTCGGACGGTGATCTGGTCGAGCTAGATTATGCAATTTTCGTTGTGATGCATGCAACTCTCTACGTTCAATACTTTCGGTAGTTTCTTCGTAAAGTAATTGTGCGATTGGTGCGCCACCACGAACCGAAGAAAGCGCTTTAATTAGCACTGTTTTTTTATCTAAACCTTGCTGAATGGTGAGTTCCATGCCGACACGCACATCTTTAGAGACTTTGACGCGGTCGTTTTGATGATGTACTTTTCCGCCTTCAATTGCTGTTTTGGCAAGTGAGCGAGTTTTAAAAAAACGTGCCGCCCAAAGCCATTTATCAATGCGCATGGCATCCATGCTGCTAGGTTCATGCTGTTTTGGCATCATCGACCTGTGGGTTAGATTCAATATAATCAAGTAATTCGGTTAAATCATCGAGTGCAGGATAGGGTAGCTCGCTAGCGACTCTTGCCAGTTTGTCACTTGAAGGTTGTAGAATACTAATGAGTTGTGAAATACCAAAACTTTCTGCGCCTTGAAGTACCACCACAGTGTCATCTACAAATACCGCTTGTGATGGATCAAAGGGGTGTAATTGTTGCAGCTTTTGCCAAAAGGCAACATCTTCTTTGGCGTGTCCTAATTCTTCACTGCTGATCATCACTTCAAAATAAGAGCTGAGAGGTACATTTTCAAGTTTTAGTTGCAGTCCTGCACGATCGGCATTAGTCAGCAGCCAACAGCGGAAACCTTGTGCTTTAAGTTGATTCAAAAGTTCAAAACAACCTTTTCGAGCACGAATTTTGTCACGATGTTCATACTGGAGTTGCAATACATCCACCCCGACTTTTGCCGTCCAGAATGCCGAAGAGTACCAAGATAGTGTATGCTTATGGTGTTGGTAAAATTCAAATAAGGTGTTTTTGCTTTGCTCAAGACTATATTGATGCACTTGAGCATGTCGCTCAGGCAAGCAATGATT
>DAOMAH010000424.1:0-1430 GCA_035426725.1 Acinetobacter sp. | reverse complement strand
GAATTTTAATCGCAGCAGATAAACCCGCAGGGCCTGCGCCTACGATCACTACGTCAAACTCCATCGCTTCACGTTCGATGTGTTCCATGTAGGACTCCTCATATTTTTAGGGGTGGCAACCGTAATATTAAAATTCGGTGCTGCCATGAGTATTCTGAATTGCCAAACACAAAAGAAGCTATTGTGATTGCAAACGTTTGGGATAGTATAGTTTTAAACCTTGATCTCGCCAATTGGCTGAATGGTCACATTTTCTCGTCAGCAAGGCATAAACTATGATAAATGAAAATGATTCTTCACAGGATACAGGAAAAATCATGTTGTCTGATGATAAAAATTTAATGGATATTGCACAATACTTAAAAGGTGTACAGCAAAGTCACCAAAGGGTTATTCCGCCTTTAGCGCAATGGCATCCAAAGCATTGCGGCAAAATGGATCTAAAAATAAAAGCCAATGGCGAATGGTGGCACGAAGGTCAATTGATCAAGCGAGCAGCTTTATTAGATTTATTTAGTAAGGTGCTGTGGAAAGAAAATGAAAAATTCTATTTAAAAACCCCAGTTGAGCAAATTGAAATCGAAGTTGAAGATGAACCCTTACTGATTAATCAGGCAGATCAGGTCGAAATCGACGGGAAAACTTATTTACAACTAACCACCACCAATCAGGACGTGGTGATAGTTGATGTAGATCATCCTATTTTTATGCGTGAATATGCGGGCGAATTACGACCTTATGTACATGTGCGTTTTGGTATGAATGCATTAATCCAACGGCAAAGTTTTTATCATATGATTAACTACGGTGTTTTGTCTGAAAATGCACAAGGAGAGGCAGTTTTAAGCTTAAAAAGTGGTGATTTGGTCTTGCATTTAAGCACCTGAGGTTTAAGCTAAAAAGAGTAATAAATGATGATATCAATTTTGTATGACAGCCGTTCAATCCATGCCCTTGTTGCTTGACCCTATGCCACCTGCATCAGCCGATGCACCGATTGGGGTTTTTGATTCAGGAATTGGAGGACTGTCGATAGCACTTGAGATCGCACGTCATTTGCCTAATGAAAAGATTGTGTATTATGCCGATACAGCACATGTGCCATATGGCGCACGTTCCGATCAGGAAATTCGCCAATTAACAGCACAAGCAATCGAGTGGCTATATCGACGTGGATGTAAAATTGCTGTGGTGGCGTGTAATACTGCTTCGGCGTTTAGTCTGGATTATTTGCGTGAATACTACGGCGAACAGTTTCCGATTGTAGGATTAGTCCCTGCATTAAAACCAGCGGTATTACAAACTCAATCTAAAGTTGTGGCCGTTTTGGCAACCCCTGCAACATTTCGTGGGCAGTTAATAAAAGACGTCATGCGCAAGTTTGCAGAGCCAGCAGGGGTAAGGGTACTACCAGTCACCAGTTTGGAGTT
>DAOMAH010000423.1:0-1432 GCA_035426725.1 Acinetobacter sp. | reverse complement strand
AATTAGTTCTTCTCTTTATCTACGATTTTGTTTGCTTGAATCCAAGGCATCATCGCACGTAACTTGTTACCCGTTACTTCAATACCGTGTGCAGCATTTTGACGACGACGCGCAGTCATTGACGGATAGTTCAACGCACCTTCGTTAATGAACATTTTTGCATATTCACCAGATTGGATACGTTTCAATGCATTACGCATTGCTTCACGAGACTGTTCATTGATTACTTCAGTACCCGTTACATATTCGCCATACTCAGCATTGTTCGATACTGAATAGTTCATGTCCGCGATACCGCCTTCGAACATCAAATCAACGATTAATTTAAGTTCATGTAAGCATTCGAAATATGCCATTTCTGGTGCATAACCCGCTTCAACCAAAGTTTCGAAGCCCATTTTCACTAATTCAACTGCGCCACCACAAAGAACTGCTTGCTCACCGAATAAGTCAGTTTCAGTTTCTTCACGGAAAGAAGTTTCGATGATACCTGTACGACCACCACCTACGCCTGAAGCGTAAGAAAGCGCAACGTTACGTGCATTACCAGAAGCATCTTGGTGGATTGCGATTAAGTCAGGAACACCTGAACCACGTTGGTATTCAGAGCGTACAGTATGACCTGGAGCTTTTGGTGCAACCATGATTACGTCTAAATCTTTACGTGGAACAACTTGGTTATAAAGAATCGAGAAACCGTGAGCAAATGCTAAAGTCGCACCTTGCTTGATGTTTGGCTCAATCACGTCACGATAAAGTTGAGATTGAAACTCATCAGGAGTCAAAATCATAACAATGTCAGCTTGTGCAACTGCTGCTGGAACTTCAGACACTTTAAGACCTGAATTTTCAGCTTTTTTCCAAGAAGTTGAACCTGCACGTAAACCAACAGTTACATCTACACCTGAATCTTTCAAGTTCAATGCATGTGCATGACCTTGTGAACCATAACCAATAATCGCAACTTTTTTGCCTTGAACGATTGATAAGTCACAGTCTTTATCGTAAAAAATTTGCATTTGTGTTCTCCATTAAAACTTTAAAATATGTTTGTTATTACCCCTCACCCTAACCCTCACTTGCGCTTCGTTTTCAAGCAGTGCTTTAAAACTCGCTCAGGAGAGGGAACTCCTTCTCCCATAGGGAGAAGGCTGGGATGAGGGCTTGAATTAAAAATTCCGAACATCAACAAAATGACCCGCAATCGCCGCTGCCGCTGGCACTGGTGGATCGCTTGGCGCTGACATGACGCAGACGGCCGGCGCGGACACGCCCGGCTCGGTCGATACGGTTTTCGGCGACGCAGCCGGCGACTCCGATGCAGCGCGCGATGGTCGGTTCAGCGATGACGACGAGTACGATGTGCTGAGTGCTACGATCACGCTGATCAAGACCTCGCACAGCCTGCACGACGATAATTTCACGCACCTGT
>DAOMAH010000422.1:0-1439 GCA_035426725.1 Acinetobacter sp. | reverse complement strand
CTGCGTGCCGCGCCCCAAGTGTCACGCAATTCACTACGACTTATTCCTTTAACTGGAACAGGGAGGCGACTGTTTAACCGCATATTTTTAAGTTTATTCACCTGTGCATTCGGCAGGGGCGTTGGCTTCTTCGGGGTACTGGCACAGGCTGAAAGTAAAATGACCAACATCACAACTAAGGTCTGGGAAATGGAACGATGCACAAAAACTCCTTTTGCTTTGATGGTTCCTAGTTTTTTTGTTTTGCTGCAATCAATTTTTTCATGGCGGTGGGGATACCTTTTGCAACGGCATCTTCAGGCTTTAGCCATATTCCATTAATTTCGATGCCGAGCTGTTCTTTTTGATCGTGTTCCACGTGGAACAATTTTTCATGTAGTATCCACGTGAAGTGAGTGAAGCTATGGCTAATCTGCAATGATGATACTTGAGCTTGCAGGTTAAAATGTTGCTCGATCTGTTGTAATTCGGTTGCTTGTTCAATGATAGGAAGGCAATACAAACCACCCCAAAGACCATGTGATTCACGTTGTTGCCATAGCCATTCATCACCACATTGAAGCATAAGAACATTGGCTGTTTTTACAGGAACTGGTTTTTTGGCTTTTTTGAAGGGAAGCTCATGTTCCAAGCCTTGTTGATAAGCCTGACAGTGTTGTTGCATTGGACAATATAGGCATAGCGGCTTTCTAGGTGTGCAGATGGTCGCGCCTAAATCCATGATCGCTTGGGTGTAATCATGATTTCGCTGCTGAGGGCATAACGCCTCGGCAACTTCCCACAAAGCTCGTTCAGGTTGTGGTTTAGATAAGTCATCTTCGATGGCAAGGAATCGCGCTAAAACACGTTTGACATTGCCGTCTAAAATCACGCCATATTGACGTAATCCAAGCGACATTAGCGCACCAGCGGTTGAACGACCAATACCAGGCAGTTCGATCCATTGCGCCAAAGTTTCAGGAAATTTTCCTTGCTGATTCACAATACCAGCCGCTTTATGCAAATTCCTTGCTCTCGCGTAATAACCTAACCCCGCCCAATAGGGGGCAACATCATCCCAACTGGCTTGACCTAAATCCGTTACCGTCGGAAAGCGTTGGATAAAACGCTCAAAATATTGTAGTACAGTTTTGACTTGCGTCTGTTGCAACATGATTTCTGAGACCCAAACTTTGTAGGGGTCGTCATTCACTTGCCAAGGTAAGTCGTGGCGACCATGTTGGTCGTACCAAGTGAGTAATGCATCAGAAAATGAAAAATCAGACATGAATCAGAACAGTCAAAAGCAGAGTTGTAGTATAGCGGAAATGGTGTTTTTTGCTGATGGAAATATTGTACAAACCCACAGTAATTAGCATCAACGCTCGTAAACATTTATTGGAGAGTGGCGGCATGGATGCCGCTCGTTGAGCTGTGGTATCAAGGACGTACCATCAGCA
>DAOMAH010000421.1:0-1441 GCA_035426725.1 Acinetobacter sp. | reverse complement strand
AATGGCGCAAATACTCGCTATTATTCAAACGGCACCACAGGCATCGAATTTGCCTTTCCTTGGGCGGATGTCCATAACAAACACATCAATGAAATTGTCGACTTTGCCGAAGCTTTTTTCAATCAGCAGCATCTGACCCAAATGCTGACCCAGTACATGGTGCTGCTAGAAACCACCAAAAGCCTGATGGTGCTGCGTCCCTATCAGATTTATGCAGTACAGAAAATTGTGGAGCATGTGCAAAACTCCGATCAAAACGGCTATATCTGGCACACTACAGGTTCAGGCAAGACCCTGACTTCATTTAAAGCCAGTCAGATCATCATGAATATGCCCGATGTTGAAAAGGTTTTATTTGTGGTGGATCGTAATGACCTCGACACGCAAACCTCACGTGAGTTTAATGCTTTTAAAGCTGAGAGTGTGGATAGCACAGACAGCACGCATACTTTGGTCAAGCAACTCGATCAACGCCACGACAAGCTGATCGTCACCACTATTCAAAAGTTAAATCGTGCGATTAGCACAGACCGCTATTTAGAATCGATTGATTATCTTAAAAATAAAAAAGTGGTGTTTATCTTTGATGAATGTCACCGTAGCCAATTTGGTGATACCCATCAGAACATTAAAAAATTCTTCAGCAATGCACAAATGTTTGGATTCACGGGAACACTGATCTTTGAGGAAAATAGTCAATCCAAAGCAGGTTTAAAACTCACCACAGATTACCTGTTTAATGCGTGTTTGCATAAATACGTGATTGTGGATGCCATCCGCGACCGTAACGTCTTGCAGTTCCAGATTGATTATCGTGGCAAATACACCGCCAAAGGCATGGCGACCAATGAAAGTTATGAGGAAGATGTAGAAGGCATCGATACCAAAGAACTGTATGACAACCCGCAACGCCTAGAAATGATTGCCCGCTACATTGTCAATATCCACGATACCAAAACCCGTAATCGTGAATTTACCGCAATGTTCTGTGTCAGTTCGGTCGAAACACTGACCCAATATTACGACCTCTTTGAAAAGGTGCAGGCTGAAAAGCAAATTGAAGATGAAGCACAAGGTCGGATATTTAAACCGTTGACTATTGCCACCATCTTTTCCTATGCTGCAAATGAGGCTGTACCGATTGATGACTTAAATGGCTTAATTCATGAAGAAGCCGCAGATATTCCAACTCAGGTCAATTCATCCAGTCGGGATAAGCTGGATCGCTACATTGCGAATTACAATCGACAGTTTAAAACCAACTACAATTCTGGTGATCAATTTTATGCGTACTACCGTGATATCGCACAGCGCGTAAAAAACAGACAGATTGATATTTTACTAGTCGTAAATATGTTCCTCACAGGTTTTGACTCAAAGCCTTTGAATACCTTGTATGTCGATAAGAACCTTAAATATCATGGTCTAATTCAGGCTTTTT
>DAOMAH010000420.1:0-1444 GCA_035426725.1 Acinetobacter sp. | reverse complement strand
TTCTGAAATCTACATTCCACCTGGCCCACGTCTAGGCAATAAAGTTGTAGAAGTTGAAGGGATCAGCAAATCATTTGATGGTCGTTTGTTGTATAAAGACTTGACGTTTACCATACCACCAACTGCGATTGTGGGTATTGTTGGTCCGAACGGTGCAGGTAAAACCACGCTATTCCGTATGATGACGGGCGAACAGCAACCTGATACAGGTACAGTGACTTTAGGTGAGTCAGTTAAAGTGGCTTATGTGGGTCAGATCCGTGACACCTTGGATAACAACAAAACCGTTTGGGAAGAAGTTTCTGGTGGTTTAGATATCCTAAAAATTGGTGATTACGAAATTGCATCACGTGCTTATATCGGTCGCTTTAACTTTAAAGGTCAAGATCAGCAAAAACGTGTAGGTGAATTGTCTGGTGGTGAGCGTAACCGCTTACAACTTGCGAAAATCCTTCAGATGGGCGCAAACGTCATCTTACTGGATGAGCCATCGAACGACTTGGATATCGAAACTTTACGTGCGCTTGAGGATGCAATTCTTGTATTCCCAGGTACTGTGATGGTGGTATCGCATGACCGTTGGTTCCTTGACCGTATTGCAACGCACATCTTGTCATTTGAGAATGAACAGCCAGAATTCTACACAGGTAACTATGCAGAATACGAAGCATACCGTCAGTCTCGTTTAGGGGATGCAGCAGCAACTAAACGTACAAAGTATAAAAAGATTACAGGTTAATTTCCTGTCTAAAAAAACCAGCTTTCGAGCTGGTTTTTTTATTTTCAGAAATTATAAATACAAATCAAGGATTGTGCGATAAAGCTAAATTTCAGGACGATCTTGTTTTAGTTCGTTTAATGTAATTTTATTACATGTACTTTATTTGCTATAGTGACGCAAATTTTGAACAGTTGGTGTAACGTGCAACGTTCTGCTGTATTTATGACACTCTTGCTGAGTTTGTTCATGTTCCAAAGTTTTTGGAATGTGGCGGCGGCTTTTTGTGCGCATGAACAGCCGACTGAATATCGTACGTTGAATCATTTTGGGCATCATATCCCTGAAAATTTAGATGTTTCTGAAAAACATGCAGTAGTTGCAGATCAAGATGCTTCTGATTTACCCATGCCGTTAAGCTTGCAAGATCATCATGACCATCTGCCATCTTGTTTTCATGTGGTGGTGGCTGAAGTTCAGCAACGTGTAAATGAACCGATGTTGCACAGTCAGGACGTAGAACAAAAATATTACTGGTCCAACTTCTATCAGTCTCCACATCTTTCAGGGCTAAATCCGCCGCCTTTATCAACCCCGCTATAGGTGGGGTAGCCGAAAAATAGCCCACCGCATTCTTATTACTTTGCGGGGCTTTATATGTCTTCTAGTTTAAATCAGCGTATCTGTGCATTCAAAAAGCGCACGCTAAAAAATCATATGCTTTTA
>DAOMAH010000419.1:0-1447 GCA_035426725.1 Acinetobacter sp. | reverse complement strand
TTTCAATACCACATTGACGATAGGCACATCTTTCTTGCCCATAGACGCCATGATGTTTTCAAGACGCATCGCAGATTGACGCTCAAGACGTTGTTCACGCTCACGTGAAAGACGAGCATCAGCAACTTCACGCGCTTTTTTCTCATCATTCACAACAAGTACTTCGTCACCCGCCATTGGCGCTTCAGGAAGACCTAAAATCTCAACTGGAATTGAAGGACCTGCCGATTGAATACGTTTACCGTTTTCATCGACCATCGCACGAACACGACCGTAAGAACCACCAGCTAGAACCAAATCACCGACTTTCAATGTCCCGTTTTGAACAAGAATAGACGCCACAGCACCACGGTCTTTATCAACACGCGATTCAATAACAACACCTTGTGCAGCACCTTGTTCAGACGCTTTCAATTCAAGAAGTTCAGATTGAATTAAAATAAGGTCGAGAAGATCATCAATACCTAAACCTGAATGTGCAGAAACCATAGCAACAGGAACATCACCGCCCCACTGTTCAGGTACAATTTCTTTCACTGTCAATTCATTTAATACACGATCTGGATCCGCAGATTCTTTGTCCATCTTGTTGATGGCAACAATAATCGGTGTCCCCGCAGCACGTGCATGATCAATTGCTTCAGCAGTTTGTGGCATTACACCATCATCCGCTGCAACAACAAGTACCACGATATCCGTTGCTTTTGCACCACGTGCACGCATTGATGTAAATGCCGCATGTCCTGGTGTAACTAAGAAGGTAATAATGCCTTTCTCAGTTTCAACATGGTACGCACCAATATGCTGAGTAATACCACCTGCTTCGCCTGCCGCCACTTTAGAACGACGAATACGATCGAGTAACGAGGTTTTGCCATGGTCAACGTGACCCATAATTGTGACAACTGGTGCGCGCGTAGTTTGTTCACCACGTGCTTCTTCAGCCGCTACAAGTAAGTTATCTTCGGCTTGTGTGTCTGAAACAAGAATTGGGTTATGCCCCATCTCTTCAACCACAAGTACCGCTGTATCTTGGTCAATGGCTTGGTTTTGCGTGACTAATTCGCCCATTTTCATGAGTGTTTTAATAACTTCGCGAACTTTAATTGCCATTTTTTGTGCTAGATCGGCAACAACGATTTTCTCACCGATTTCAACATCATACACTTGCTTTTTAACTGGTTTTTCAAAACCATGTTTATTGCCTTGGCTGGTTTTCAAGCCACGCTTATGATGATTTTTGCTAAAACTTTGTTCAGATTGTGCATCACCACCACGACCGCCTTTTTTACCAGCACGTGGATTCGCTGTTGCACCACCACGTTTGATCTCACGGTCTTCCTTCTTAAAGGAATCTTCATAAGCCTGACCCACCAGACCTGCAGCCAAAGGTGAATCATCAACCACACGAATCGTGGTGCTGACATCATCATTTGAGTATTTGGTT
>DAOMAH010000418.1:0-1453 GCA_035426725.1 Acinetobacter sp. | reverse complement strand
GTATCAAACCTATATTTGGGGAGATAGTGGGCGACTTGGGCAGAAAATGACAAAATTAGTCCCTGCGTCAACACGGGCGTGGAATCAATATGCGGCAGTATATTTTGGTCGTTATCATGAAACGAAAGACCCTGAAAATTTAGTTCAAGCCATTCGCGTGATGGAAGAAGCACTCAAGCAAATCCCATCTCCATTGTTTGAAAGCAATATTATTATCTATAAAGCAATTTTAGGGACCTTGAAAGAACAGGATTGGCAACGTTATTATCAAAGTTTAGAGCGTATTGGGAGTAATAGAGAAAAGGTTCAATCGTTTGATTACTTGTTAGATGACTATATAAGAGGATTTGATATTGAAGAGAGTAGGCTTATTGAGTCGCTTGAAGTGCTTGAAAAACAAGGATGTATTGATAATTCGAAATATATGCAAGTTGCGAATGTAGTGTTTAATAGTAGACAGCGTGATAACGCAATTGTATTTTTTAAAAAGTTTGTTGAAAAATCACCGTCGAATGAAGCTGGGGTACAGCAATTATTGGATGCTATGGCTGCAGGTGGTCGTGACGAATGGGTAAAAGAATTAGTAGAAGTGAAAACTAAAAAACCTAAGTGATAATTTTTAGGCTATTTGCGCTTTTTATGTCAATGCGATGGCTTGGCATAATAATTGCCTATTTTTAATAAGTAATAAGACATTGAGCATATTTTTAAAAAAATATGGAGTAGAAAGCTATGGAAAAGGGTTTTACTTTAATCGAGTTGATGATTGTTGTGGCGATTATTGGTATTCTCGCTGCAATTGCATTACCAGCATACCGTGATTATATGCAACGTTCGGCAAATAGTGCTTGTTTGATGGAAGCTAAGGGGTATATTAATACCGTGGTGGCAAACTTTGCCGATAATGTGTCTGTACCAGCTTATGTGGCTTCGGCTTGTGAAAGTTTAAGTGTGGCACCAACAGTAACGGATTACACCACAAATGGATCTGTAACATTTAATACGCCAACTCGGGGTAATGCTTCACTACGTCAGAATGTGCAATGTGTTGTTGGTACAGCGAATTGCCAGTTAGTTCCTTGAGTTTAAAAAATGCTTATATCAATTGTTTTACCTGCTAAAAATGAATCTGCCGCAATTGGTCAGACAGTTGAAAAAATTAAGCATTTATCAATTCATTATGAAATTATTGTTGTAAATGACGGCTCGACTGACAATACAAAAGACGTTGCAGAGCAAGCAGGGGCAAAAGTTGTTACACACACTTATTCAAAAGGAAATGGTGCAGCAATTAAGACTGGCGCAAGGACAGCAACAGGCGATATTATTGTGTTTATGGATGCAGATGGACAACATGACCCGCAAGACATTCCAAGACTCGTAGCAAAAATTGAGGAAGGATATGATCTAGTAGTTGGTGCGAGGCAGAAAGGTTCTCAAGCTAGCATGGGTC
>DAOMAH010000417.1:0-1481 GCA_035426725.1 Acinetobacter sp. | reverse complement strand
AGTGAAGATTCTAAATTGGTTGCCATAAGTATTGTGCCAAAAGTTTATTTTTTAGTGTTGCGCTAATTCAGTTTGAATCAGATCACGAATTTCATCGGGAAGTCGACGTGGCATCATTTCTTTATTGATACATGCCAACACAACCTCACCTGAAGCCAGCAAGATTTCACCACGATAAATATCCTGTTGCAACACAAAAGATGCGGCTTTACACGAAATAATACGTGCTGTAACGGTAATCAAGTCATCCATTATTATTGGACGTACATATTTGACCTGAATTTGATGCACAACAAAGTTGTAATCTTGTTGATGCCAATAGTGATCTACGCCTGCTGCGCGTAACCATTCGGTTCTTGTACGCTCCATAAAGCGGATGTGATTTGCGTGGTAAACAATACCACCAGCATCTGTATCTTCGATGTATACGCGAATGTTGAACTCAAAATGATTTGCCATGATAAAAATCCATTCTTGATACGAGGTATTGATTAGTGTCGCAGTTTAGCATTTTGATTTTTTGGGCAAATGGCACAAGCGATCAAGCAAGCTATTCGTTTGAATTTTTATCTAAGATTAAAACCCGTGATGCGTAATCCTCTAGGTGTCCAGCAAAATAACCTGCGACATCCAATGTTTTTAAAGGATCATATTTTACTTTATTGTATTGGATGTAATTTTTTATAGTGTCGTACAGCAGGCATAAACCTAAAAAACCAACTGCAAAAATGATAAAGACTAGCCATTTTTGAGTTTGATTAAACAAGTAAAATGAAATACCGAGCATACACAAACTGGTCAATAGAATTACCAAGTTTTTAAAACTTAGTATTGGTTGGCGAAGTGGGCGATGCTCCTCAATTATTTGCTTTAAATCATCTTGAAAATACAATGAAATAAAGAATACAGCGTGTGGAAGGTCAAAATTAAGTGTTGTGAGAGACCAATCTAAATGCGATGTGACATTGAATTGTTCAAGCTGTTCTCTAGGAAAAGAAACAGTTTGTTGATTTGCATTTAAAAATTGGCAAGAGAGTGATAGAGCAGAATTCTCCTTGAGAAGCGCATCTAATAAACGTATTTGTTCGTTGCTATATTCTGAGAACTTAACATTTCGCGGCAATGCTTCGATAGGCGGTAAATCAGAAATAACCTCTTGATACGATACTTTAATTCTTTCTATAAGCTGTTGTTCATCTAGGGTTTGAGTCATGATTTATCTATATTTATGATTCGGGTGGTGTCATACCAAATTGTAAATAAGCCATATTGGTTGCAATACGACCTCGAGCAGTACGCATGACATAACCTTGTTGAATTAAATAAGGTTCAATCACATCTTCCAATGTACCGCTGTCTTCTGCCATTGCCGCCGCTAAGGCTTCCACGCCTGTTGGTCTACCTTCAAAACGTTCCAGTAACATACTTAAATAACGGCGATCTAAAGTATCTAAACCATCTTTATCAACATTAAGCATATC
>DAOMAH010000416.1:0-1482 GCA_035426725.1 Acinetobacter sp. | reverse complement strand
AGAATACAATTTGCATTTGACTCATAAATGAATCAAATAATTATTTAATCAGTTCATACGAATTATTAAATTTGATGGTCATAAAAAATGGTGGTGTAGGTTACGGTTTAAGATATTTTGATGATTATGAAAAAGTGTAGGTTGTTGTGTAGGTTTTAGAGTTGTTAAAAAATATTATATAAATCAATTAAAAGGTGTTTTTTCACCGTTGTGGTCAAAGTTGAAAGATCAACCGTCACTGTTCATGTGGGCAAAAGTCCTCGAATATGAAAAATCTAATTTTAAAATAGGAGTGAGTTTCATCACTCATTATTTTGGGGTGAATTTGACTTAATTTAATCAAAAAGTATAGCTTTAAATGCGCATTTATATGGGAAAATAGCACGGAATGATTTGGAAGAATTTTCTTTATGCGTGGTCTTTACCTCATTACCAATGATGATCCTATCCAATTGTTACTCGAAAAATTAGCCGTTGCATTGGCAACAGGGCAGATTGCGATTTTGCAATATCGTCGTAAGAACGTAGCTAAAATAGATCAACCGATTGAAGTAGAACAGATCAAAGCGCTGTGTGAAAAATATAAAGTCCCATTGGTAATTAATGACGATGTGACATTGGCTGCAAGCTTTGGTTTAGGTGTGCATCTTGGACAATCTGACGGGGAAATCACCGATGCCCTGCAACAATTACAGCCAAACGTGATCATCGGTCGGACTTGTCTAAATTCGTTAGAGTTAGCAGAAAAGGCGATTGTCCAAGGCGCAACATATGTGGCTTTTGGTGCGGTCTATGCGACGTCTACGAAACCTGAAGCAGGCAATGTCAGTATCGACACCATACGACAAGCGAAGCAGACACTTGATGTCCCTATTTGTACCATTGGCGGTTTAACTGTGGAAAATTCTCAAGTGGTGATCGAGGCTGGGGCAAGCCTTTGTGCGGTGATTAGTGATATATTAGGACGATCAACAGCCGAAATTCCTGCGCGTGTAAACGCATGGGCAAAACT
Organism: Acinetobacter sp.; assembly: GCA_035426725.1. Classification (GTDB taxonomy): domain Bacteria; phylum Pseudomonadota; class Gammaproteobacteria; order Pseudomonadales; family Moraxellaceae; genus Acinetobacter. The sequence goes on along the minus strand of DAOMAH010000416.1, from coordinate 470 downwards.
ATTTACTTAATTTTTTATCCGCCTTGCGGAACTTTAACCGTACCTCATTTTCGATTTAGGTTGAGCCTTTTATGAGTCTATCTCCAAAGCAAGAACAGCTATTTAAACAAGCAAATAAACATATTCCTGGTGGGGTAAATTCACCAGTACGAGCTTTTAACGGAGTGGGCGGTACGCCAGTCTTTATTGAAAAGGCGAAAGGCGCATATTTGTGGGATGTCGATGGCAAGCGTTATATCGACTATGTTGGTTCATGGGGGCCGATGATTTTAGGGCATACCCATCCTGATATTATTCAAGCGGTGAAAACAGCAGCGGAAGATGGTTTAAGTTTTGGCGCACCGACTGTTTATGAAACGACATTGGCAGATACCATCTGTGAAATTATGCCGTCGATTGAAATGGTACGCATGACCAGTTCGGGAACGGAAGCGACTATGACCGCGATTCGTTTGGCGCGTGGTTATACA
>DAOMAH010000415.1:0-1484 GCA_035426725.1 Acinetobacter sp. | reverse complement strand
ACAATGATCATAGTTATGGTGCATTCTGGGCTGGCATGAATGTGGGACAGATTCGGGAACTGGAAGCAGCTGACCTGATTAATCAACTGGTTTTAGAAATAAAAACCCATTAAAACGTTTTAATTAAAAAAACCCGTTCAATTGAACGGGTTTTCCACTTTATGCTTTAAATTTTACCAACCAAAACCAACGCCTACACCACCCGAACTTTCTTCCTTGGTAAATGCGCCACCAATGGTGAGTGAGGTATTATCATTAATAATCCGTTGATAGCCAATTGACACCGCCTGTTCCTGTCCCTGAAAGCCAGCACCCACACCGACACGATTTTGTCCTTTGACACTGGCAGCACTACTTGACATATTCATCATCGCAGCAGTCATGGCACCTTGGCGGTTAAAACGTTCATCCACTTTATGGAAGCGCTGTTCTGTTTCCATACGATAATCATTAAACGCACTGTTTAAGGCATTTACACGCTCATTGGTATAGTTATTGGTCGATTTTTCTGCTGCTTTTAGCTGTTGATAGTTGACTGCATCGGTATCTTCAACGGCATCCGCCACATGGATGATTTGGCGTTCTTTGCCTTTTGCTCCAACTGATACCGTATTATCACGATCCGATGCAGAATCATTACCCAATACCACTGCATTTTTGGCTTGAGTATCGACATTATTGCCCAGCACAAAGGTATTATCACCCGTGACTTTATTGTCATTACCCACAACATAACTACCGTTTCCAGATACCGTGTTTGGATCACCAAAGGCACCAGAACCATTACCTGAAACCTGATTACCCACACCTACAGCAGTTGAGCGATGACCTGTCACTACGGTATTTGTTCCAATCGCAACCGAGTTTTCACCTGTTGCCGAAGCAGCTTGGGCATCAGTTACTCCATTCACCTGAACAAACTGGTTACTGGCTATAATTTGAGTTTGCACATCTGCGATTTTGCCATCGGTATAGCTATTCGCACTGGAAAGTGTCGATGCCGTTTGCTGGTCGGTATAATCTTTTGCGCCACTTAAAGAAGATGCCGCTTTTTGATCTGTGTAGCTTTTTGCATCATTAAGTACAGATGCAGTTTGTTGATCAGTATAGGCTTTGCCATCGGCAGCTTTCTGGTCTGCATAATTTTTTGCGCTGTTTAGTGTCGATGCAGTTTGCTGATCTGTGTAGGCTTTACCATCAGCAGCTTTTTGGTCTGCATAGCTTTTTGCATCATTTAAGGTTGAGGTGGTTTTCTGGTCGGTATAGCCTTTTGCATTATTTAATGCAGTGGTTGTTTGTTGATCTGCATAATTTTTTGCATCATTTAAATTAGATACAGCTTGCTGGTCTAAATCTGATACAGAGGTTTTAATTGCACCTAATTGTTGATCAACTGCAATGAATGCATCACTCACTGTATTTTTAGCTTGTCCTTGGATTGTAAAAGTTGGATTTGTGAATACACCATTGTTCCATGCCGCACC
>DAOMAH010000414.1:0-1497 GCA_035426725.1 Acinetobacter sp. | reverse complement strand
AAATTTGGCTCAATTAGGGGCGCTTTGCATTTCAAATCTTTGTGCAACAAAGCCTTGAAAAATTAGTACTAAAAAAAATAAACAGGTCTATGCTAAGATAGCTCAACATTACAGTGCATATTTTTATAGTTGATGGTTAAAGATCGACAGAAAATAAAAATATCTCAGGCATTAGGGTTGGCAGATGGTAGACATTCAACAAAATTCGGACACTCAGCAAGACAATATTGTTTTGTGTATGAAATGGGGCACTAAATACGGTGCAGAATATGTCAATCGTTTGTACAACATGGTCACACGACATACCACTTTACCATTCAAAATGGTCTGTCTCACCGATCGTACCGAAGGCATTGATCCGAATGTGCAATGTTTTCCGATTCCGCCTTTAGACTTGCCAGCAGGTGCACCAGAACGTGGTTGGAATAAACTTTCTACTTTTGAGCCTGATTTGTATGGTTTAAAAGGCAATGCGCTATTCCTCGATCTTGATGTGGTCATTATCGACAACATTGATTGTTTCTTTCAGGAACCAGGCGAATTTTTAATTATTCGTGACTGGAAACGTCCGTGGCGCATGGTGGGAAATAGTTCGGTTTATCGTTTTAAACTTGGAGCTTTTCCTGAAATATTGCCGTACTTCCGCGAAAATTTTGACGACATCCGTAAACAGTTCCGTCATGAACAGGCGTATTTGTCTTGGTTCTTAAATAAAGACAGCAAGATGAGTTATTGGAATGAAGATTGGTGTAAAAGCTATAAGTATCATTGCCTACAAAAAATACCTCTGGCTTATTTTAAACCGCCTGTAAAACCCAAAGATGCCAAAATTATTATTTTCCATGGTGAGATTAATCCACCTGATGCAATCAATGGTGGTGGTGGTAAATGGTATCGTTATGTGTTGCCATCGGACTGGATTAAAGAGGCTTGGCAGTAATTTAGACTTGCATGCTGATGAATGAGTTTGATTTATGAACGATAGAATGTGCCCTATGGATATCGTGATTGCATGGGTGGACGGTAGTGATATCGAATTAAAAAAGAAACGTCAGCAATATCTAGGTCAAACAGAAGCGTCCGCTGCAGTAGAGGAAACACGTTTCGCCAGTAATAATGAAATTTATTTTTGCATTGCTTCTATTTTGAAATATGTTCCTTACGCTGGAAAAATTTATGTAATAACAGACCAACAATCTCCGCAATGGATTGAGGAGTTTGAACGACAGAATCTATGTGAAAAGGGCAAAATTAGAATTGTCGATCATAAGAATTGTTTGAAGGGCATGCTTCAGCTCTACCGACCTTTAATTCATTAAGCATTGAAACAATGCTATGGAATATTAAAGGTTTATCCGATTATTTTATTTACTTGAATGATGACTTTTTCTTCAATTGTCCATCCAAAACACATGATTTTTTGGATGAGGGTAAAATGATTGTTTACGGTCATTGGGAAAGTAATTTTATTAAAAAAATTAAATATATTTTGAGAAA
>DAOMAH010000413.1:0-1505 GCA_035426725.1 Acinetobacter sp. | reverse complement strand
GTTGAGAGTTTGATGCAGTTGCAAGAATTTTAGCTAAAGGTTGTAAGCCACGTTGCGCCGCAACATCACTTGAAGTCAATACAAGTGCAGATGCGCCATCAGAAATAGAACTAGCATTTGCAGCAGTAATCGTTCCATCTTTGGCAAAGGCTGGTTTTAACCCAGGAATCTTGTCAATTTTAGCATTAAAAGGTTGCTCGTCTTGGTCAATTAAGACATCACCTTTGCGACTAGACACAGGTACCGCTGCGATTTCATCTTTGAAGTAACCTTCAGTAATGGCTTTTTGCGCACGTTGTAAAGAACGAATCGCAAAATCATCCATTTGCTCACGTGTATAACCACGTGTATTTGCCATATCTTGTGCGAATGAACCCATTAGACGACCAGTTTCAGCATCTTCTAAACCATCAAAGAACATGTGGTCTTTAATTTCACCATGACCCATGCGGAAACCGCCACGTGCCTTTGGTAGAAGATAAGGGGCATTGGTCATCGATTCCATACCACCCGCAACAACAATTTCCGCACTACCTGCTTTAATCATATCTGCTGCTTGCATAACAGCTTTCATACCAGAACCACAAAGCTTGTTAATGGTTACAGCACCAGTAGAATCAGGTAAACCCGCTTTACGCATTGCCTGACGTGCAGGGCCTTGCTTTAAACCTGCTGGCAACACACAACCCATAATTACTTCTTCTACGTCAGTTGGCTGTAAGCCTGAACGTGCAATTGCTTCTTTGATCGTGATTGCACCCAATTCAGGTGCGGTGACACTCGCTAAAGCGCCTTGGAAGCCGCCCATTGCGGTACGCGCGCCGTTGACAATTACGATATCAGTCATTGTGAGTCTCCAGACTTATTATTTGCAGAGAATGTTCAAAACTCATGCAGTATAGTAAAAAACAAATCGTTTTGTATGAATAAGTCCTAGACTGAAGAGTTTTTAGCACGTTGTGGTCTCCTCCGTGCGCACATGCCCCATATTGCTCAAAATAATTTTAGTATGTCGAGCTGATGAATGCATACAATAGAAAAAACTTCCATTTGAACCTCTAGGTAAACCCGTATCACCTTGAAAAGTGATCGAGTTTACGCTTAACGCACCTTTCCAATTTAATGTTCCATACTTGGCATTGACACTATTTGTAAAAAGAACTGTTTCTGCTTCATCTCTTTGCCGATTATTGTTGTTATCCAAGAAGCCAATAAAGCCTTTATTCCAGTTAGTATGACAATGAATAAGATCTTCACTTCCACACAAAGTCACATTTTTATGATGAATTAGCGCATCATTTTTAGCTTTTTGTATATAAATGGTGAGTGTCTTTTTTATTTTATTGACTTCCGTGGAAGCCAAAAGCTCATTGAAATAAGGCAAACAAATACAAACTAAAATTGCAAGCACAGCCATTGTCACCGCCAATTCAATTAGCGTGAATCCTAATTTTTTAAACATTTTATACCTATATATGTATCATTAAAGTTTTTTATTAACAAAA
>DAOMAH010000412.1:0-1519 GCA_035426725.1 Acinetobacter sp. | reverse complement strand
CATACCGCTATTAACGAAATGTCACTTTCTGGGGCAATACCGAAAACCGCAGAAGACATCAAAGCACTAACTCAACAGATGGAAAGGCTTTTGCAAATGCAAGCAGCTAATCCAAATTCTGCAGTACAATATCAAGCGCAGATTGATGCAATAATTCTAAAGCTGCAGCAATACAAAGTCGTTAATGATGAGGTAGGAGCTGCTGCCACAAAAACATTTACTGCATCGAAAGACTTAATTGATGCAACTTCAGATTCTTTATCTGATGCAATAAATAAAATGCGTTCATGGCAGTTAGATTATGAAAAATTTCAAAAAAAGATGGAAGATATTTCAAAATCACTTGGATCGTCATTTAAGGGTGGAGTTGTTAATGCAATAGTACAGGGCACATCTTCTATTATCGGCGCAATAGCCAGAGGCGAAAACGTACTTTTTGCGTTTGGTACAACAATGATGGGTGTGTTTGGTGACATGGCTGTACAGATGGGTACTGTTCTTATTGGTGCTGGTATAGGTATCGAGTCTTTATTTGAACTTAGCGGTTTTGCTGCTATTGCCGCAGGTATCGGATTGGTGGCTATTGGCACTGTCTTAAAGTCTTTATCCGGCGGTGGTTCTTCAATGGCTAACAATGCGGGCGGTGGAGGCGGCGCATACGCTCCAAGCGTTTCACAAGACACATCAGATATGAGCCAAGAATTTGGAATGATAGACGAACAAGAGCGCATATCACCAAACGCAGGTGTTCAAGTTGTGATTCAAGGAAATGTTTTAGATCGTCGTGAAACCGGTTTAGCTATTGCTGAAATAATAAACGAAACATTTAACACCAATGGGGTAACCATCACGGCGAACGCATGATCAATACCTATTCAAAATTTTATTACGGTTTAGAAGTTACATCGGACAACAAATGGCTGGACTTCGACGAAGGCGGCGGCGAGTTATCTGCTGATATTCAGCCTGGGTTTTATACCATGGAAGAATTAGCAGACGCGGTCGAGGACGCTATGAATGACTTAGGTGCTGATACCTATACCGTGTCGGTTAACAGGTCTACACGGATCATTACAATCGCATCAACTGGTACGTTCGATCTATTATGGGATACGGGTACAAACACGGCTGAAACCATAGGCACGTTGCTTGGCTTCGTTATTACAGCCGATGATACGACACTGACTACCATCAACGGTGATTCGGCCATGGGATCGGCATACGTTCCACAGTTTAAATTACAGGACTATATATCTGAAGCTGATTACAGGATGCTTAGATCGGGCACAAAGCAGAAATCAGCATCGGGTCTGGTTGAAGTCATCAATTTCGGAACTGACAAATGGTTTGAGTTTTCAATCAAATTTGCGACCAATATAAGCCAGCCTAGTTCAGGTCCGATCATTTCAAATTCAAGCGGTGTAGAAAACCTAGAAGCATTTATGCAGTGGGTTACTAAAGGTGCTCAGGTAGAATTTATGCCTGATTCGTCAACGGCTGCGACTTATTATAAGCTGAT
>DAOMAH010000411.1:0-1524 GCA_035426725.1 Acinetobacter sp. | reverse complement strand
GCATCATTTTGTCAGGTGGCCCAGAAAGCGTACATGAAGAAGGTAGCCCACGTGCGCCACAAGTGGTATTTGAGTTAGGCGTTCCTGTTTTAGGTATTTGCTATGGCTTACAAACCATGTCTGAGCAATTGGGCGGTAAAGTTGAGCCAGGCACAGTACATGAATTTGGCTATGCGGCAGTCGATGTTCTCGTTAGAGATGCTTTGTTAGGTAACTTGGATGATGGCGACAATAAACTGAATGTTTGGATGAGCCATGGCGATAAAGTTTCTGCGATTCCTGAAGGTTTCAAAGTGACTGCAAGCACACCAAGTTGCCCATTTGCAATGGTTTCTGATGAAGAACGTCGTTTTTATGGTGTGCAGTTCCATCCTGAGGTGACACATACAGCCAAAGGTGCAGAGTTATTATCTAACTTCGTACACGGTATTTGTGGATGTCGTAACCTATGGAATTCTGAAAACATCATTGACTTACGTGTTGAGCAATTACGTGCACAAATTGGTGATCAGAAAGTGCTTTTGGGTCTTTCAGGTGGTGTCGATTCATCTGTAGTGGCTGCACTTTTACACCGTGCGATTGGTGATCAGCTCACTTGCGTATTTGTAGACAATGGCTTACTTCGTTTGAACGAAGGTGAGCAAGTGATGGACATGTTTGCAAAAAACATGGGTATTCGAGTGATTCGTGCCGATGCTGAAGAGCGTTTCTTAACTGCGCTTAAAGGCGAAGTTGATCCTGAGAAAAAACGTAAAATTATTGGTCGTGAATTCATCAATGTATTTGCTGAAGAAGCACGTAAACTTGATGGCGTAAACTTCCTTGCGCAAGGGACGATTTACCCAGACGTGATTGAATCTGCTGCAACTAAAAATGGTAAAGCGCATGTGATTAAATCGCATCACAACGTGGGCGGTTTACCAGAAGATTTAGCCTTTGAATTGGTTGAGCCAATCCGTGATTTATTTAAAGATGAAGTACGTCGTTTAGGGACTACTTTAGGTTTACCGTTTGAAATGCTATATCGTCATCCATTCCCAGGTCCGGGTTTGGGCGTGCGTATTTTGGGTGAAGTGAAAAAAGAATATGCAGACATTTTACGTCTTGCTGATGATATTTTCATGCAAGAGTTACGTGCTAGTGGCTGGTATGATAAAACGGCGCAAGCCTTTGCTGTATTCCAACCTGTGAAGTCGGTTGGTGTGGTAGGTGATGGTCGCCGTTATGCGTGGGTGATTGCGCTGCGTGCGGTGGAAACGGTTGACTTTATGACCGCTCGTTTTGCACATTTACCGTATGAGTTGGTAGATAAAATCTCGACTCGTATTATGAATGAAATTGCAGATGTATCTCGTGTGGTCTATGACGTATCGTCTAAACCACCAGCGACCATTGAATGGGAGTAATTTAGGGATTTCAAGAAGCAACGCTTCTTGCCTAAATTACGCCAAAGGCTGTGCCTGCGGCAGAGGGATTTCAAGAAGCAACGCTTCTTGCCTAAATTACGCCAAAGGCTGTGCCTGC
>DAOMAH010000410.1:0-1524 GCA_035426725.1 Acinetobacter sp. | reverse complement strand
CTATGGAAGTGCGCCCATCCCGTCGTACTGCCTTAGCTATGCGTTGGTTAGTAGACTGTGCAGCAAAGCGTTCTGAAAAAACGATGGCTTTACGTCTTGCTGGTGAGTTGCTTGATGCATCTGAAGGTAAAGGTGCAGCGATCAAAAAACGTGAAGACGTGCATCGTATGGCTGAAGCCAACAAAGCCTTCTCTCACTACCGTTTCTAAGCGGATAAAACAGTCCCTAATCAGGAGAATATTCATGCGGATTGCAGCTCGATATAACATCGCTCTCTATCAAAGTGGGGGCTTTGCAGGTATTTAATGCCTGTTTGGATATTCGTGCGCATCAATTTAATTGATGCGTCCTGTTTTAAAGATAACATTTAGGAATGTAGACATCATGGCTCGCCAAACCCCGATTAGTAATTACCGTAATATTGGTATTTCTGCGCACATTGACGCAGGTAAAACAACGACAACAGAACGTATTTTGTTCTACACAGGTGTATCTCACAAAATTGGTGAAGTACACGATGGTGCAGCAACAATGGACTGGATGGAACAAGAGCAAGAGCGTGGTATTACCATTACTTCTGCTGCAACGACTTGTTTCTGGTCAGGTATGAGTAGCCAATACCCACAACACCGTATCAACGTAATCGATACACCGGGACACGTAGACTTCACGATTGAAGTTGAACGTTCTATGCGTGTACTTGATGGTGCGTGCATGGTGTACTGTGCAGTTGGTGGTGTACAACCTCAGTCTGAAACTGTATGGCGTCAAGCGAATAAATATAAAGTGCCTCGTTTAGCATTCGTGAACAAGATGGACCGTACAGGTGCCAACTTCTTCCGTGCTGTTGAACAAGTTAAAACTCGTTTAGGTGGTAATCCTGTTCCTATCGTTGTGCCAATCGGTGCTGAAGATACGTTTGCAGGTGTTGTTGATCTTATCGAAATGAAAGCGATTATCTGGGATGAAGCATCTCAAGGTATGCAGTTTGAGTACGGCGAGATTCCAGCTGATCTTGTTGAACTGGCTAACGAGTGGCATACCAAGATGGTTGAAGCTGCGGCTGAAGCATCTGAAGAGTTAATGGACAAATACCTAGAAGAAGGTGATCTTTCTAAAGAAGAGATCATTGGTGGTTTACGTGCGCGTACTTTAGCCTCTGAAATTCAGGTGATGCTATGTGGTTCTGCGTTCAAGAACAAAGGTGTACAACGTATGTTGGATGCTGTGATTCAGTTCTTGCCATCGCCAACAGAAGTTAAACCTATTGAAGGTATTCTTGACGATAAAGCTGAAACTAAAGCGATTCGTGAAGCATCTGATGAAGCGCCGTTCTCTGCACTTGCATTCAAAATCATGAATGACAAATTCGTAGGTAACCTAACCTTCGTACGTGTTTATTCTGGTGTTCTTAAACAAGGTGACCCAGTTTATAACCCAGTTAAATCGAAGCGTGAGCGTATTGGCCGTATCGTGCAAATGCACGCGAACGAACGTCAAGACGTTGAAGAAATCCGTGCGGGT
>DAOMAH010000409.1:0-1529 GCA_035426725.1 Acinetobacter sp. | reverse complement strand
AGCGTTGGACTGTGCTGCTACTGAGTTTTACAAAGATGGCAAATATCATTTAACAGGCGAAAACAAGTCCTACGACTCTGACGAATTTACAGATTATTTAGCAGGTCTAAGCCGCCAATATCCAATTATTTCCATTGAAGATGGTTTGGACGAATCAGACTGGGCAGGTTGGAAAATGTTGACTGATAAAATTGGAAACAAAATCCAATTAGTCGGTGACGATTTATTTGTGACAAACCCAGCAATTTTACAACGTGGCATCAATGAAGGTGTTGCTAATTCCATCTTGATTAAGTTCAATCAAATTGGCACATTAACTGAAACTTTAGAAGCCATTTATTTAGCGAAGAAAAACGGTTACAGCACAGTGATTTCTCATCGTTCTGGCGAAACAGAAGATTCAACAATTGCTGATTTAGCAGTTGCCACAGCTGCTGGTCAAATTAAAACGGGATCTTTATGCCGTTCAGATCGTGTATCTAAATACAACCAACTCTTACGTATAGAACAAGAGCTAGATGGTTTAGCCTTGTATCGTGGCAAGTTGGAGTTTCGAGGTCTGCGTTAATTCGTTAGCCTAGATCTCGATGTAATAGCCCTCATCTTCTTTAGTTTAAGAAGATGAGGAGTGATAACAACACAGGTTCATGTAATAGGCTATTATCAATGCTCACTTCGATGTTTGGTCGTGTTTTAATTCTCATTTCCGCAGTGATTTTTTGTAGCTTGCAATCATTGTTGTGGATGGGTGATGGTGGCATACTCGACATGAACGAGAAGCAAGCGGAAATTGCTGCTCAAAAAGCAGACAATGATAAATTAATTGAGCGAAATCGCATTTTACAAGCTGAAATTGATGATTTAAAGAGTGGCACTGAAGCCATCGAAGAACATGCGCGTTTAGATTTGGGCATGGTAAAACAAAATGAAACTTTTTTCCGTGTTACCGCTACCCAGCCTATAAAACCAACAGTGAGTCAACCGTGAATTATTGGATTATTGTTCCTGCGGCAGGTGCGGGTCGTCGTTTTGGCAGCGAGACTCCCAAGCAGTATTTACCTTTACTTGACAGTACTGTCATTCAATGTACGCTTAATCGTTTAAGCCTATTGGACAATATTAGCAAAATTATTGTGCCGATTAATCCCGATGACTTACAAGCACAGACGTTGAGCTATACACACCCCGAAAAGTTGCAATTTGTTGCAGGTGGTGTGGAGCGTTCAGATTCGGTGTTAGCAGGTTTAAATATTATTCGTGACCGTGCTCACGATGACGATTGGGTCTTAGTTCACGATGTCGCGCGTCCTTGTGTACGTTTAGACGATATTCAGAAATTAATCGAAACTTTATCCGAAGATGAAGTGGGTGGGGTGCTTGCTAATCAAGTGCGCGACACCATTAAACAAAGTGTTGAACACAGTTTTAGAGTCAGTTCCTCGCTGACTAGAAACCAACTCTGGCAAGCTTTAACGCCGCAAATGTTCCGATTTGGCGTGTTATACCAAGCTTTAAATCGTGCCAAAAAA
>DAOMAH010000408.1:0-1531 GCA_035426725.1 Acinetobacter sp. | reverse complement strand
TCTTGTCCCTGCACATTAAACGGCACATTAAAGGCTTTGGTGATGCGTTCACAGTGTTGTTGGATTGAAGGGCGAATATGAGATATTTCATACACAATTGCAAAATCATCGCCATTTAAGTGCGCAATAAATAGCGCTTCGGCATTGGTGATACGTAAACGCTGCGCCACTTGACGGAGTAATTCATCACCACCATTATTGCTTAAATATTCATTTAAAGGTCTGAAACGGTCAATATTGAGTCGAATGACCGCCAATTGCTGCAATGAATCCTGCTGCGAAATAAGATATTGATGTAGTTGATAATTATAATAAAAACGATTGGGGAGATCGGTCAGCGGATCATAATTTTCTAAATAGGATAAACGCTGTTCTTTTAGTTTATGTTCGGTTAAATCAGACAAAATTCCAATATAATTAATAATACGGTTTTGCTCATCTTTGACTGCATTGATATGCATACGAACTTCTAATTCTTTTCCTGAGCGGAATTTTATATTCTTTTCAGTATGATATTCACCCTTGCTGAGTAATTGTTGAACAATCTCCTCTTGTCTCATGCGTGGATTTGCTTTACTGGATTTGACTAGATCAAATAGATATTTACCTATAATATGATCACGTTGAAATCCACTCATTTGTGCATAGAATGGATTGCTTTCAATATAGCGCAGGTTTTCATCTAAAATAAAAATACCTTCAGAGGCTTGCTCAAATACACTGGCAGCCAATTTTAAACGGTCTTGATCTTTCTTTTCTTGATTTATGTCACGATAAATACCCACCATACGCAGTGGCGAGCCACTTTTTTCATCTCTTGAAATCACTTGTCCCACATCATGTATCCATACCCATTCGCCATTGGGGCGCTGAATGCGAAAGGTTTCAGCAAAACGTGGCGTTTTACCATCTAAATGTTGAAATAGGGTATTTTTAACGCGGGCAAGATCATCCGGATGCACAATTTTATGCATCAACGTATAGTGGTCTTGCCAGTCACGGATGATTTCTTGTTGTTGTGAATTGGTTAAACCTACAGTGCGTTGTTCAATATTCCATTCCCAAGGACGGATGCCAGCAGTTTCGTGAGCTAAGCTTAAATTTTGTCGATGTTCTTGTAGGCTTTCGTTCATTTGGGTGAGGTCGAAAGTACGTTCACGAACTTTTTGTTCTAATAGGTGATTGTTAAATTGCAGCTGCGCTCCAATATCTTTAGATTTATCAATTTCACGTTGTAATTGTAGGCACAGTTCGTCACTCCACTTATTATGTTGATGCGCAATATCAACCAGTTGGGTGTTTTTTTCCAATGCGCGTGATAGACGGCTATGAATTTTATAGGTGGCTTGAGCGCATAAAATTGTCGCTAGAAAACAGGCATAATAAGCAAAGTAAAATAATATATTATCTTGATTTTGTTGTAAAAATTGCAAAACAACTAGCGGGACAACGCTTGGAATAAAAAACAACAAAAAATAACGAATATGTTGGGTTAAAAAAGTCAGTGCAAAAATATGTGAAACGGTCAGCA
>DAOMAH010000407.1:0-1532 GCA_035426725.1 Acinetobacter sp. | reverse complement strand
TGACCTTGAAATCTTAGAACAGAGCGTCATTGATTGGTCGAAATTTGCTGAAAAGAAACAAGTTGTATTTAAGCCAAAGAAAGAACTACGTGACCACCAAAAAGCCGCTTTAAGCAGCGTGAAAATTGGTTTGTACGAGCAAAAGTTAGAACGTGGCAAGTTGATTATGGCGTGTGGTACAGGTAAAACCTTTACCAGTTTAAAAATTGCCGAAGCCTGTGCAGGTGCGGGCAAACGTGTATTGTTCCTTGTGCCGAGCTTATCGCTGTTGTCGCAAACCCTAACCGAATGGACGCAAGAATCGACCACGCCGTTGCATAGCTATGCAGTTTGTTCCGATACTGAAATTGGCAAGAAAAAAGATGCCACTGCCATAGATGCCGTGACCACGCTAGAGCATGAGTTGCAATATCCTGCCACCACCAATCCTGAAAAATTAGCAGAAAATGTTGAACATCACCACGATGCTGACCACATGACAGTGGTATTTTCGACCTATCATTCCATTCAAACCGTGAGTGATGCGCAAAATAACGAAGGCATGGGTGAGTTTGATTTAATTATTTGTGATGAAGCGCACCGCACTACTGGCTCAACCCACGACAGCGAAAACGATTCCAACTTTGTTAAAATACACGATGCTGGTTTTATTTTAGGTAAAAAACGCCTGTATATGACCGCAACGCCACGTATTTTTTCCGACGATGTAAAAAACAACGCCAGCGACTACACGCTATTTTCAATGGATAACGAAAAGCTATTTGGCGAAACGCTGTATACCATTAATTTTTCCGAAGCGGTGAAGCGTGGCTTATTGGTCGATTATAAGGTCATTGTTCTCACGGTTGATTCAGATACGATCATTAATAAGATCGGAAGCACCATTACCGAAAATAGCGAGATTGTGGTCGATGATGCCGCGCGTATTGTCGGCTGTTGGAAGGCTTTATCAAAGCAAGGCATTCATGCCGACGTTGAAGAAGACACCGCCCCTATGCAGCGCGCATTGGCATTTTGTCAGGTGATTGCCCAAACCGCCAAAGCACGTAAGCACCAAGTTAGTTCTAACCGTATAGCTAGTATTTTCCAAACCGTGGTAGAAGCCTATCAAAAAGCCGAAGCCAAAGAAGGCAATGAAATATCGCATCGGTTATTTTGCCAAGCGCAGCATGTCGATGGCGGCATGGGTGCAGATAAAAAAGAACAACGGCTCAATTGGCTCAAAGCCACGCCTGAACCACAGCACGACGATGACGGCGCAGAACGTCCTGTTTGTCGCGTGCTCAGCAACGTACGTTGTTTATCGGAAGGTGTGGACGTGCCCGCACTCGATGCGGTGCTGTTTTTAACGCCACGTAATTCGCAAGTAGACGTGGTGCAATCGGTCGGTCGTGTGATGCGCCTTGCACCCAATAAAACAATGGGTTATGTCATTTTACCTGTGGTCATACCGCCCAATGTAGATGCCAACAAAGCCTTAGATGACAACCAAACTTATAAAGTGGTGTGGCAAGTGCTGAACGCGCTGCGTT
>DAOMAH010000406.1:0-1533 GCA_035426725.1 Acinetobacter sp. | reverse complement strand
GTTCGTTCGAGAATTATGGATCGCGGGCAAAGTGGTTGCAGAACTGCATGATCGCCAAGGCAAACTGATTGAAATTTCACTGACTTCTGAAGAAGCAAAATTACACCAATTTAGACCGAATCAAACGGTATGGTTAAGCCCATCAAACTTGCATTTATTTGCAAAACCTGCGGCTTAAGACCAATTGAATGGGGCATGTTAAATGCCTCATTCATCATAAAAGAGATCCAAAACTATGAACTTTCAACAACTCAGAATTATTCGAGAAACGGTGAGACAAAACTTCAACCTCACCGAAGCCTCTGCTGCACTGTATACCTCTCAGTCAGGCGTCAGTAAGCACATCAAAGACCTAGAAGATGAATTAGGCGTACAGCTTTTTATTCGTAAAGGGAAACGCTTACTGGGTTTAACTGAACCAGGTCAAGCACTACTGGGCATTGTTGAACGCATGTTGGTCGACGCGGACAATATTAAACGTCTTGCAGATGATTTTAACCGTGTCGATGAAGGCACTTTGACGATTGCGACTACACATACGCAAGCGCGTTATGTACTACCGCCGATTGTCAACCAATTCAAAAAAGAGTTTCCAAAGGTTCATCTTATTTTGCAACAAGCCAGCCCTGTTGAAATTACCGAAATGCTTTTACAAGGTGAAGCAGACATTGGTATTGCAACTGAGTCACTCACCACTGAGGACAATCTGGCTAGTGTACCGTTCTATAATTGGCAACACAGCATTATTACCCCTCAAAACCACCCACTGGCAAGCAAACAAAATATTAGTATTACAGACTTGGCGGAATATCCACTGATTACCTATCACGGCGGTTTCACAGGCCGTTCAAAAATTGACAAAGCTTTTGAAGATGCAGGTGTGGATGTCGACATCGTAATGTCTGCTTTAGATGCCGATGTGATTAAAACCTATGTTGAACTGAATATGGGCGTTGGTATTGTCAATAATGTGGCTTATGACGTTGAACGTGACTATCGTTTAAAACAAATTCCAACTGATATTTTTGGGCTAAACACCACATGGATTGCGGTTCGCAAAGGACATTTACTACGTGGCTATGGCTATGAGTTTATTTCTTTATGTGCACCAAATGCCGATATTAAAGCTTTAAAACGTATAGCCTATCCCGAAGAATAAAACCGCAATACATAAGAGAGCCTAGGCTCTCTTTTTTGATCTTTAGCAAAACTCTTGCTTATTCTATACACCTAGAAATAATCAAAATAATGATTTTAATTCATAAGAAAAATGAATAAAATATAATCAAAAATAAAAAACTTAATTTGATTTTAAAAACGATTCTATAATTTAGACCAAGGACGAAACATGAAATTTCACATTTTTGTCGGATTACTGTATGTCCTGCCGCTAAATTATGCCTCTGCTGCAGCTTTAGAAAGCAGCAATCAATCCATTCAAGCTTTCTTTGAAAAAGGTAATTATGCGGAAGTCGCTTTGCTACACGTGGATACCAATATTTCAGGTCAGGTCCAGCATCAACAAAATATTGC
>DAOMAH010000405.1:0-1535 GCA_035426725.1 Acinetobacter sp. | reverse complement strand
ACCGACTTGCTGGAAGTAGGTAAATTGCGTCACTTCCATACCATTTAGCCACACTTCCCAACCTAAGCCCCATGCGCCGAGGGTTGGCGATTCCCAGTTGTCTTCGACGAAACGAATATCGTGAGTTAGCGTGTCAATACCAATGGCTTTTAAAGAATCGAGATACAGTTGCTGAATATTGTCAGGGTTTGGCTTGAGTACCACTTGGAACTGATAATAATGCTGTAAGCGGTTTGGGTTCTCACCATAACGACCGTCTTTCGGACGACGTGATGGTTGCACATAAGCCGCATTCCAAGTTTCTGGTCCTAAGGCACGTAAGAATGTCGCGGTGTGGAACGTCCCTGCACCCATTTCCATATCGTAGGGTTGTAATATGACGCAGCCTTGCTCCGCCCAATAGTTTTGTAGGGCAAGAATTAAGCCCTGAAATGTATCAATATGCGATATAGCACGACTCATGGTGCATCCACTGGAATCAAACAAAAATTGTGCTTAAGTATAAGGATTTTGATGGTGAGTGGCAAAGGATTCCCTAATTTCTACAGCAAGTTCTAGGTGTAAATTTTTAGATGGTCAGTGATTTTCATATTTAAATATTCACACGTCACCTCATGACGCAGAGCATCCTTTCCCATCTTAATTTCACCACTTTGAAATGCTACCGTTTAAACGATGTTCTCCCGAGGTCGTTTAAATGTCTGATCGTATCCGTGAAAAACTGCAAATCCTTGCCGATGCTGCCAAGTATGATGTGTCTTGTTCATCGAGTGGTAGCGACCGTAAAAATAAAGACAAAGGCTTAGGTGATGCCAGTCGCTCAGGAATCTGCCATAGTTTTACTGAAGATGGACGCTGTGTTTCCTTACTCAAAATTTTGTTTAGCAATGTCTGTATTTATGATTGTGCTTATTGCGTGTCGCGCCGTTCCAATGACGTGAAACGCGCTGCATTTACCGTGCAAGAAGTGGTCGATCTGACCATAAATTTCTATCGTCGAAATTATATCGAAGGCTTGTTTTTAAGTTCAGGAATTTTTAAATCCGCAGATTACACCATGGAACGGATGATGCAGGTGGTGAAAAAGCTGCGTTTGGAAGAAAACTTTAATGGCTATATTCATCTTAAAACCATTCCCGGTGCATCACCCGAAATCATTCATGAAGCAGGGTTATATGCCGATCGGATGAGCATTAATTTGGAAATGCCGACTGAAATTGGACTCAAAACCTTTGCCCCTGAAAAATCACATCAAGAAGTACAAAAGGATTTAGGACTGGTTCGGGATCGACTCATTCAACTCAAAGACGAACGACAAATTATCAAGCATGTACCGAAATATGTACCCGCAGGGCAGACCACGCAAATGGTGGTTGGGGCGCATCAAGAAACTGATCAAGATGTACTGCTGATGGCAGATCGGCACTATAAGGAATTTAAACTGAAACGGGTGTATTTCTCTGGCTATATCCCAATCAACACTGAAAATAACTATTTGCCTGTGGTCGGTTCTGCGCCGCCGTTATTGCGGGAAA
>DAOMAH010000404.1:0-1537 GCA_035426725.1 Acinetobacter sp. | reverse complement strand
AATGCCAATCGAAAGTAGAATCAAAATTCCACCCATGGTCGGTGTGCCCATCTTTTTGGCATGATTTTCAGGCGCGTAAGAACTCACAGCCTGACCATATTTTAAGGCTTGTAATTTTCGAATCATGTACGGACCTAAAGCAAGACCAATCGTTAATGAAGTCAAAACACTCAATAACGAGCGTAATGTTAAATAACGAACCACTTGAAACGAGCTGTTATAGCCTGCCAATTGTTCAAATAACCATAACAACATTTAAATTTTCTCCATCAAATCAGCCATTAAGCTTTCCATATGGGTATAACGAGACCCTTTGAATAGAAAACTCATCGACTGGGGTTGATGCCTTTGGACTAAGTTAACTAAAAACGGCAAAGCTTCTGCTTGCGTAGCAAAAGCATGTAATTTTTCTGAATGGGCTGAACCTTGCTGCGCTGCCGCGGCGAATTCACCAACCACCACCAATTGATCTAATGATAGTTGAGTTAGATCTCGCCCGAGATCATGATGCTCTTGCCAGCTGCTTTCACCTAGTTCGCCAATATCGCCCATCACCATGACTTTCAAGCCTTGTTGTTGTAGCAATACCTGTGCCGCTGCGCGCATCGAAGTCGGATTGGCGTTATAAGTATCATCAATAAACAAGTGGTTTTGGTGTTGGATAAAATTCAAACGACCTTTGGCACCTTGTGCTTGCTCTAAACCTAATACGATATCATCTAGTGCAATACCGATTGCTAAAGCAAAGGCAGTCGCTGCCGCTGCATTCTGCACATTGTGCGCACCTGCAAAAGGCAAATTGACAGCACGAACACCTTGCGGTGTGTGCAAATTAAATAATGCAGATTGTGGAAAGAGCTGAATGTCTGTCGTAAATACCTCACCACCATCGCCAAAACTCAGAACAATTCCCTCTTTATCAAAGAGGGATTTAGGGAGGTTTTGTTTAATGGTCGTACTAAAGTCATCCTGTGCAGGAATAATCGCTGTGCCTTGAGGCAAGATGTGTGCATAAATTTCTGATTTAGCACGGCAGATGCCTTCACGCCCACCAAATTCACCTAAATGCGCTGTTCCAATATTGAGAATTCCAGCGACATGTGGTTGCACCAAATTTGAGGTGTAATCAATTTCACCTTGATGACTTGCACCTAACTCCATCACCGCATATTGATGTTCTTGACGGAGTTCAAGCAACATCATGGGTACGCCTAAATCATTATTTAAGTTACCGCGAGTAATTAACGTTGGCGCTAAGCGTGACAAAATACTGCCGAGCATTTCTTTGGTGGTGGTTTTACCGCTACTGCCCGTTAAAGCAATGACTTTAAGCTGTGGATTCTGCTGACGGCGATAAGCACCAAGATGCCCTAAAGCCAAACGAGTATCTTTGACGATCAACTGTGCAATATCTACATCAATTGGTCGTTCGACGATTGCGATTTGACAGCCTTGTGTTGCAACTTGCGCCACAAAATCATGTGCATCAAAGCGCTCACCTTTTAACGCGAGAAATGCATCACCTGATTCTGCATAA
>DAOMAH010000403.1:0-1538 GCA_035426725.1 Acinetobacter sp. | reverse complement strand
AAAGGTTCTTCAATCTCACTACTGAGCGCATCTAAACCTAAGAATGTATAAGCCAAAATCCCCACCAGTAGCGGTGTAACTAAACCAAGCAATGAGCCTAGACTAAAAGGCAGCATAAAACAGAAAAAATATACGGTGCGGTTGAGCAATACCGAATAGGCAAATGGAATTGGCGTATTGGCAATTCGGTCACAGCCTGTTTGCATTTCACTCAAGGCGGCGACATGACGATTCATTTGGGTGTAAATAATGTCAGAAATTTCACCTTCTTTAAGGGCTTGTAACAACTCCCACTGAATTAAACCCAAAGTATATTGCGGTGCATTATGTTGTTGATAAAGTTGGGTAAGTGCTTGTTGACTCAAGCCACTAGTTTCGGTCAACTCGGTTGGGTTTGCGGTTTGCTGACGCAACTGATCACGTAAGACATTGGCAAATAAAATCACATTCAAAATGACTTTTTCACGGCGAACTTGGGTCAAAATACGACAATCCCGATCAAAATGTCGTGCGGTGGCAATCAGCGTGCCCCATAATTTCCGTGCTTCCCACCAGCGGTCATAACAAGCGGTATTTTTAAATCCTAAGAAAATTGACAGCACGACCCCAATCAAGGTAAAGCCCACTAACGGAATTTCAGGGAAACTAAACAAGTCGATATATTCCACGCCACCAATAATGGCAGAGATCAGCATCACGACACCCAAAGACGGTAAAATTTTAGGTAATATCGTGCCGCGCCATGAAAACAAGACATTAAAAATACTATGTTGGTCGCGGACTATCATGTGCTTTAAATCATTAATTTTATGTGCTGATGTTCGGGTTTGACTGCACCTTTGTCAAGTTCAGATTATGCTGTTTTACGTGGGTTGAGCAGCTGTTGTTCCGAAAATGAAAAATAGCCTTCTGTGGAAATAATAAAATGATCTAATAGCTTAATTTCCAGTAATTGACAGGCTTGCTTCAGTTGTTGAGTCAGATAAATATCTTCTTGAGACGGTTGCGCAATGCCATACGGATGATTATGTGCCACCACGATCTGACATGCTTGTTGTTGTAAGGCGTAGCGCAAGGTTTGATTAATTGACACACTACAACTGTGATGCGAGCCAAAAAACAGTTTTTTGAAATGAAGTTTTCTCAATTCGGCATCTAAACACAACACTGCAAAAACTTCTTGTTTTTCACCTTGTAGCTCATAACGTAAATAATCGAGAACCAATGTTGAGGTGTCTAAACATAGCCGTTGTTGTTGAAAAGAATTATGCAGATATCGTCGTCCCAATTCTTTGACTGCCATTAGCTGCGCATATTTGGTGTCGGCAATACCACTGAATTGAGATAAATCTTCTAGCGAAGCATCAAAAATTGGATTCAGCCCACCAAAATGTTGAATCAGAATTCGAGACAATTCGACCGCAGAATGTTGTCTTGAGCCTGAGCGCAGGAAAATCGCCAGCAGTTCAGCATCGGATAAACTTTGCGCGCCTTGTAAAAGTAAGCGTTCTCTCGGACGTTCCTGTTCTGGCCATGCT
>DAOMAH010000402.1:0-1544 GCA_035426725.1 Acinetobacter sp. | reverse complement strand
TTACCAAGCAAAAACTATTGCCGCTGATGGAACAGTCTTGGCTTTTACGGTGTATCAGCCGAAATTAAGTAAAGGACAAACCGCGCCACTGCTTTTACATACACATGGCTTTGGACTAAATCGGATGAAATATCCAAACATGAGCCTATACGGCGTGTTATTGCCTACAGGTCAAGTGGTCAAAAATGCATGGCAGAATGGTTATTGGGTCATTAGTTATGACCAACGTGGACATGGCGATAGTCAGGGGAAAATTCGCCTGACCGATCCAGCCAAAGAAGCTCAAGATGTCATTACCCTGCTTAATTGGGCGGAGAAAAATTTACCGCAATTGACTGAAAATTCTAAGGGCGTTCGTGCGGGGATGATTGGAGAATCTTATGCAGGCGCAGTGCAATATATTGCCTCTGCACTTGACCCACGTTTGCAAGCCATTGTTCCGATTACCACATGGTATGACATTATGAATAGCCTTGCACCGCAAGGAATTCCTAAAGATAACTGGATTAATTTTTTAAATTTGATTGGAGACTGGTGGAACTGGAATAAATTCGACCCTGAATTGAAAAAGGTTTATCAAGAAACGCAACAGGGAAATTTAAACCTTTCCACTTATGACTTTCTAAAAACACATCAAGCCAGTTGGTTTTGTGCACATGGTCAAGCGCCACAAGCGGATGCTTTGATTATTCAGGGTTTTAGAGATGTGCTTTTTCCTTTCAATGAAGGTGTGCAAGCAGCGCAATGTATTCAAAAAGCACAACATGAAGTACATTTGATTGGTGTACAAGGTGGTCATTTACAGCCTTTTACTCAACACTCCCCTTTAAACGAAATGCCTTTTTGGTATATCGGCAAATCGGTCACTTGTGGTAATAAGCAACAATACAATTTACAAAAGATGGTGTTGAATTGGTTTGACCAAAAACTGAAAGATCTATCTGCTTCTGCGCAACAACTTCCTGAATTATGTGTCGATGGTAGCCCTGTCACTCGACTGAATGATTTAACACCTATTTCAACTTATACCTTGCCTAAAACGTGGATTGCGCCAACCACCGATCAATCTGTGTTTATTCCTGTTCAGACCGTGCAGCAAACTGCTCACGTTACAGGTGCACCGCAGCTTAAATTGAAAGTAGAAACTAAGGTGGAAAGTGTTGATCCAACCCTATTTATTTCGATGGTGGTGAAGTCGAAGAAAACTGGAAAATATCTAACTTTGAACGAACAAACTGCACCTTTTAATGCGACTAGAAAGAAATTTGTTGATCAAATTATTTTGACTTCTGCTCAGACATCGAATGATTTTCAGGAGATTGAGCTTCCAAGTATTAATGCAGAGTTAAATGCAGGAGATACGTTGGGTGTGATGATCACCAGCGAAAGCGTTTATTATCAAAATATAAAACAACCCAAATTTGAAGCATGGGTTTCAGGGGAAATTGTAATACCTAAGTTGTGGGATGTGGCAGAGTAAAGGCTTTGGCATTCCACCGTACAACGGTGGAATGCGACAATATAAAACAGCAATTAGTTCACTC
>DAOMAH010000401.1:0-1545 GCA_035426725.1 Acinetobacter sp. | reverse complement strand
TACTGGAGGAATCTAAGCAGTCTTTTAGTTGCTTGTTACAGGTGTAGACGCAGCAACATCACTTGCACTTGCAGCAGTTTCAGATGGCTGTGTAGCTGGTTGCTCTTGAGTCGTAGGTTGTTCTTGGGTAGATACCACAACTTTTTCAGGCGCTTGAGCATGAGTGTGATGGTCTGCTTTAGCAGCAAAAGTTGCAGCAGCGGTAAGGGTTAAAGTCGTCGCTAAAAGAGTTTTAATCAGTTTCATGTTTGGCATCCATATTTAAGTTTATAAAATTAACCTAAGTGTGAGATCGCTCTCGCATTTCGGTATGAGCCCATGCTATGTGCCAAAAGCCATTGTGGCAATATTCTTAACAATCCATTACGGTCAGCTTAACATTCTGCAATATTCCGTACCTTTATGTGGTCACTCTGTAAGAGATCACCCTATTGAACGACCTTAAAATGTGTATAAATATGTCGATGCGGTGGAAAATTAGGCAAAATCTTTACAAGCTTTTAACGTTAGGCTGTTTCAAATGGAACTCATTTGATTGTATAAAACGATTGTTATTTAAATTTTTATCTAAAAAATGGATTAAATGGCAGAAAAATGTCTATACAGCCGTGACTTTAAGTAATAGAACCTAAATAATCACTATTTTCTTTGTTCAACTTTTCTCGTTAAAATCACATAAATTGTTGAAATCGAGTGCCTTGTGAAAGTAATTGTGGCTAAAACAGTTCCAACGCATATTATTTCTGGCTTTTTAGGTGCAGGAAAAACCACCTTGTTGCAACAACTCTTGAGCCAAAAACCTGAAAATGAAGTTTGGGCAATTCTCATGAATGAGTTTGGACAGATTGGGGTCGATCAGCAACTTATTGCTCAACAGCAAGGTTATGCTGTTAAAGAATTACTAGGTGGTTGTCTGTGTTGTAGCAGCCAAATGCCCATGCAAATCGCACTCGCTCGTTTACTAAGTGAAAGCCAACCTGACCGTTTATTTATTGAACCGACAGGCTTAGGACATCCAGCTCAATTACTGGAGCAACTCACTGAACCACATTGGCAAAGTAGCTTGGCAATGAGAGCTTTGGTCGTAGTAGTAGATGGTAGTCGTCTGCATGATCATGCTTGGGTACAGCAAAATTTATATACCGATCAACTTAAAGCTGCGCAGATCGTGGTGCTTTCACATGTCGATGCGATGACTGCCGCGGATCAAATCGCCTACACGCAGTTAAAGCAAGAATATTCAACTTATGTTCAGCATTGGGTTGAGGCTGAAAATGGGCAGATTGATTTATCGTTAATTGATATTGCCTCCCAACCAATGCAGCGCAAAATTCAACCATTATTGAAATTACAATCTGCTCAATCAGATGATCTTCAGGCTCAAGAAATTAAACAACTGCCTTATCATTATGTAGAGACATCTCAAGGTTATACTGTTGCAGGATGGAAGTTTCCAAAACGTTGGCAATTCAAATTCGATGATTTACTTGATCTATTGTGTGCCCAAGAAAACTGGGTACGAATTAAAGGCATTTTTTATACAGA
>DAOMAH010000400.1:0-1563 GCA_035426725.1 Acinetobacter sp. | reverse complement strand
TGGCAGCTTTCCAATTCTGAATGGGCATCGTCCATTTTTTGCTTGCTGCCATAATCGCTAAATATACCACTTTTTTCACAGAATCATCGGTTAGGAAGATTTTTCTTTTCTTGGTGGCATGGCGAATGACACTGTTCAAGGATTCAATTGCATTGGCGGTATAAATCGCCTTGCGAATGTCCATTGGATAGGCAAAGAACGTGTTGAGATTCGACCAGTTGGCAAGCCATGATTTACTGATTTGAGGATATTTATCGTCCCACTTTTGACCAAATTCATCCAGGGCTTGCTGGGCTGCATCTTCGGTAACAGATTGATAAACTTTCTTTAAATCGGCAGTAACAGCTTTGTAGTCTTTCCAGCTCACATATTTCAAACTGTTGCGTACTATGTGGATAATACACAACTGGATATGAGTGTCAGGGTAAACTGTATTGATTGCATCAGGGAAGCCTTTTAAGCCATCTACACACGCAATTAGAATGTCTTTCACACCACGATTCTTGAGTTCGGTTAAAACCGATAACCAGAATTTAGCCCCCTCGTTTTCTGCCATCCATAGCCCCAATAGTTCTTTATGCCCCTCTGTATTGACACCCAATGCAAGGAATACAGCCTTATTGATGACAGTATTATCCTGACGTACCTTGACCACGATGCAGTCTAAATACACGATAGGATAAAAGGCATCCAAAGGGCGACTTTGCCATTCTTTGACTTGTTCTATAACTGCATCTTTCACCTTGGAAATCAGGGTGGGTGACACATCTGCATCATACATTTCCTTGAATGTAGCAACAATGTCCCGAGTCGTCATACCTTTGGCATAGAGGGATAAAATCTGGCTATCCATTTGCGTGATACGGGTCTGATTCTTTTTAATCAGCTGTGGCTCAAATGTACCCTCACGATCTCTAGGGGTATCTAGTTCAAACTCACCATCATCAGTCAGTAGACGCTTCGTTGTGTAGCCATTGCGAGCATTTTTACCTGTTCGTGGGCTATTCTTTTCGTAACCTAAATGGTCGGTGAGTTCCGCATTAAGGGCAGTTTCAACAGTCAATTTCTTTAAAGCCCGACTAAAATCATTGAGATCGGCTTCGGTTTTTAGGTTCTTGGCTAACTCTTTAGCGAGTGCCAACATTGCTTCATCTTTCATGGTAAACACCTTTTGTTTGACCCCAACAACGTTAGGGGGAGTTTAAGCGTTTACACAGTTTTATTTACAGTCTCCATTCCACCGTACAACGGTGGAATGCGACAATATAAAACAGCAATTAGTTCACTCTAAAGGCTTTAAGCTCTCAACCCATTTGTTTTCTCTACCATTAAAATAATCTTCTAATCGATCTTCAATATGTTCAGTATCCCAAACAGCAGCTCTTTCTAAACTTGTACACTCGCCATAGCTGGCATCCATTTCTTGACCAGTTGTCGAATCATAGATAGTAAATTCTTTAGTAAATATATCCTGTTTAAAAAATAGTTGAGATTGTATTAGACTAGACTCAAGCGATTTATTTCCTATAACTTCCCAACGTCCAGAAGTAATTGCATGTTTCA
>DAOMAH010000399.1:0-1571 GCA_035426725.1 Acinetobacter sp. | reverse complement strand
CGTATTTACGTAGAAGCAACTGTTTAACCGCATTCACTTTTTCTTGTGAATAGATATCGCCATCTTTATATATTTGTAAAGCTTTCAGTTCTGCTGGGGTGTATAAAGCATCGCCCAAAAATTTGGTTTCGCCAAATTTAAACTGTTCGCCTTCATCCACTGAAACTTCAACAAAAATATTCTTTTTATCTTCACTTAAATTTAAGCTGGAGTGATTGATATTAAAGTTGATATAGCCTTTGTTTAAATAAAGTGCACGTAAAGACTCTAAGCTTGCAGCCATCTTTTCACGTGCATAACGGTCATTACGTGAAATAATGGACGTCCAACCACTTTCTTTTACCGCAAACGCTTGTTCAATTTCGCTTTCTTTAAATACCGTATTACCAATAATATTGATATCTACAACTTTTGCAGCCTTACCCTCAACAAACTCAATCGTAAGGTCTACACGGTTGTTCGGCTTCGCTGTTGTCACAACTTTTACATCAGCATCATAACGACCTTGCTGCATGTACTGCTGTTCAAGCTCAGACTCAACCGTTTGTAGCGCTGATTTTTTCAGCACTTCACCTTCGGTAATCCCCATCTTCTTCAAGCCTTCTTCCAAGGCCTCTTTAGGAATGAGTTTATTACCTTTAAATTCAACTTTAGAAATTAGTGGGCGTTCGACAACTTTGAAGACCAGCGTATCACCCTGCTTTTCTGTTTTAATGTCATCAAACAAACCTGTTGCATATAAACTACGAATGGCATTGGCAAGTGCTGCATCGCTCACACGATCCCCACTATTCAACGGAATCATTCCATAGACATTTGCTGGCGTTAAACGAACAAGTCCATCAACCTTAATATCACGTACTATATAATCTTCTGCTGCATATACTTGTTGTACTGTTGCCATAGCACTGATGAGCGCCAAAGGCATAAATAAATGTGTGTGCTGCATGCCAGTTTTTTCCGATGTAAAATTTAATTCCGTATCTACGCTTTTTTACAAACGCATAAAATCATTGAATAGTGCCAAAAGCATCATACTTCCGAGCAATACCATACCAATTTTTAAACCAACCAATTGTATTTGTTCAGAAACAGGTTTACCACGTATTAGTTCTATAAAATAATAGACCAAATGTCCACCATCAAGCATAGGAATAGGCAATAAATTTAATATCCCTAAACTTATACTCATCAGTGCCATAAATGAGATAAAAGTTTGCCAACCCATTTCCGCACTTTGTCCTGCGACTTTGGCAATCGTGATCGGTCCTGATAGGTTGTCTAGACCAATCAAACCGCGCACCATTTTTACAATCGAGTTCAAAATCATACTCGACAGTTGACCGGTTTTATCCACCGCCATCATGAAGGCTTCGGCAGGATTATATTGTATCGTTTGTTTATATTCTGTAGGAATACTGATTTTCCCAGGGTCACTTTGTACACCTAAGACACCAGAAACCTTGCCCATATTGTCGCGTTTACCTTGTGGCATCACTTCAAGTTGTACCAATTGATTTTGGCGAAGCACATCAATTTTTAACAATTTCTCAGGTGAAGCTTGAACCACT
>DAOMAH010000398.1:0-1573 GCA_035426725.1 Acinetobacter sp. | reverse complement strand
TTTTGACGTTGATATTCAACGCTTTGTTGATAAAGTCAATGCAGGTGCGAATGCTGGTATTACCCAATTCTTTTTCAATCCAGATGCTTATTTTTATTACATCGAACGTCTTGCCAAAGCAGGTGTGAATATTCCAATTGCACCAGGCATTATGCCAATTACCAACGCCAGTAACTTAATTCGCTTCGCTGATGGTACTGGAGCAGAAATTCCTCGCTGGATTCGCAAACAACTGGCAGCCTACGGCGATGATAGCGAAAGTATTAAAGCCTTTGGACATGACGTTATTGTCAATCTGTGCGAACGTTTAATCGGTGGCGGTGCTCCGAGCTTACACTTCTATTCAATGAACCAAACTGAACCGACTCGACAACTCGTTGTTGATTTGGGTTTAAATTAATCAACTTGAGATACACACCCGATCATGAACCGTTTTTATATCGAAGCTGAACTCAATGTTGGCAGAATCCTTGAACTCACAGAATCGGTATTTCATCATTGGGTGCGTGTCCTAAGAGCAAAAGAGCAAGAACAAGCGATTTTTTTTAATGGACAAGGTGGCGAATATCTCGTCACTTTAACCGCAATCAATAAGAAAAATGCTTTTGTTTCCGTTAACCACTTTGAAGCATCAGACCGTACACCGCCATTTAAGGTGATTTTAGGTCAAGTGATGAGCAAAGGTGATCGCATGGACTATGCGATTCAAAAAGCGACTGAACTCGGTGTAGGCACCATTCAACTTTTGACCAGTGATCGCTGTGAAATGCGTTTAAAATACGAGCGTGACCAAAAAAAATTGGAACATTGGCAATCGGTTGCAATCGCAGCTTGTGAACAATGTGGCATGAATCGTATTCCAAAAATTATCCCACCTATTCACGTGAATGATTGGGTGATTTCTGAACTTCCCAATTCACGGTTTGTGTTAGCACCCAATAAAGATCAAGCCAATGTTTTGCTGAATAGTAGTGCAGATATCGCCTTGCTAATTGGACCCGAAGGCGGACTCAGTGAAGATGAAATTGCCACAGCTAATCAACAACAGTTTCAAAACTGGTGTATTGGGGAACGGGTGTTAAGAACGGAAACCGCGCCTGTGGTGGCGTTGTCGATTTTAAATTTTCACTTTTCAAGCAAATAAACAAAGCAATGGATTGCTTTCGTTAAAATTTAGGTTTAAGTTAAATAATATTCTATTGTGTTTACCAATTGTAAACGTAGAACATAGATAAAAGTGGAAAGGATTTTTTTATATGTCTAGCGTTCAAGGAAAAAATCTGTCCCGGTTTATCGACACCGATCAAGTCATTTTTTCCAAGCATGTACGGTTGTTTTTACTCAGCGTACTCAGTATTTGTCTGATAGACTATTTTCTATACGGCGTATTTTATTCTTTTAATTCCAATACTTTTTCCATTTGGCTCGCTTCGGCTGTTGTCATTCTACTCAGTTTTTTTGCGCTTGCTTACTATGTTTCCGTCAACCGCACTGCACAGCGCTATCTTAAGGCAACATATGCAAGTATTAGCTTCTTAACTGGGCTATTTTTAGGTGTCACGACTGTTATTAT
>DAOMAH010000397.1:0-1576 GCA_035426725.1 Acinetobacter sp. | reverse complement strand
ATTTTTTCTGAATACGTAATGAGTTATAGGAATTTGCTTCTTGCTCATCGATCGGGATGAGGTAGGGTTCGACTGGCTTTTTAAAGCTGACCATATTGCCGTGTTCATCTTTTTTCAGGTGTGCATGACAGAACCAGTCTTGCTCATTCTTTTCAGGAAAATCAGCGCGATAATGGTATAAGCCCCAACGACTTTCAGTACGGAATAAGGACGCTCGTGCTGCCATTTCCGCACAGTCGAGAATCACCGAAACTTCTGCGACACGCATCAATTCATGCGGATGCGTGGCATTGATCTGCGTAATATCTGCTCTGATTTCATCGAAACGTTTTAGCGCAATTTCAATTTTTTGTCGGGTTTTCGGTGGCTGTAGATAATCATTCACCATACGACGCAACTTATATTCCACCTGTTCCGAGGACAGCCCTTGTGGGCGATGTAGGGGGGCAAAAATACGGGCTTGCTCTGCCTCAATTTCAGCTTGATTCAACTCTGAATCGGCAACATTGGCGATATATTCAGCCGCATTTGTTCCTGCAAACCAACCATAGACAAAGGCACCCAACATATAATTGTGCGGAACCGCCGCCATATCACCTGCGCTATATAAGCCTTTGACTGAGGTTTCGGCTTTTTCATTGACCCATACGCCTGAAGCACTGTGACCACTACAGAAACCAATTTCAGAAATCTGCATTTCCACCATATCCTGACGGTAATTGGTGCCTCGTCCTTCATGGAAACGCCCACGACTTGGACGTTCGTTGGTATGTAAAATTTCTTCAATGGTTTGGATGGTTTCTTCGGCTAAATGATCAATTTTCAAGAACACAGGGCCATTGCCACTTTGTAGTTCTTGATAAAATTCCCACATCATTTGCCCTGACCAATAGTCACATTCAATAAAGCGTTCGCCTTTACTGTTGGCGGTATAGCCACCCAAAGGGCCAGTCACATAGGCACAGGCAGGGCCGTTATAATCTTTAATTAGTGGATTGATTTGGAAACATTCTAAATTAGACAGTTCCGCTCCTGCGTGATATGCCATGGCATATCCATCGCCAGCATTGGTCGGATTCTCATAAGTGCCCATCAAATAACCCGAAGCTGGTAAACCTAAACGCCCAGCTGCACCGCAGCATAAAATCGCCGCTTTGGTTTTAATCACATAGAAGTCACCAGTACGGCAGTCAAAACCGAGAACGCCATTGATTGCACCATCTTCATTTTTCAATAGGCGAGTGGTGACGATACGATTGTTAATTTTGACTTGAGCACGCTTGAGCTGACGATAAAGTACTTTCTTAATGTCATGCCCCTCAGGCATCGGTAGCACGTATGCACCCATGTGATGGACTTTTTTGACTGCATATTCGCCTGTTTCATCTTTCTCAAACTTCACGCCCCATTGATCAAGCTGTTGAATGGTGGCAAAGCTATGTTTGGCGTAGGCATACACCGTGGCTTGATTCACAATGCCATCATTGGCAATGGTAATTTCTTTGGTGTACTGCTCAGGTGTAGCATAACCAGGAATCACGGCATTATTTAAGCCGTCCATCCCCATAGAAATTGC
>DAOMAH010000396.1:0-1606 GCA_035426725.1 Acinetobacter sp. | reverse complement strand
AAGCTTTTTACCACGGCATTACCATTCACCGTTTCTTGCACCACATGGTTCACATCGCCCATAGTGTTTTGCACTTGAATTGACAGCTTACGCATCCGCTTAGCAGCTACACGTACCAATATGCCGATCACTGGCATAAACACAATGATGCAAAGCGTCAGTCGCCAATTGGTGTAAAGCAAATAACTCATCAGACCTATTACAATCAAACCATCTTTGACCAAGGTTTGTACTGACTCTGATGAGGCTGCAGTAAGTTGCTGAACGTTATACATCAACTTGGCGCTGATGTGTCCAGAGCTATTATCTAGATAATATTGCGAAGGGAGTCTCAGCAGTTTTGCATAAACTTCTTGGCGAATGCTAAATACCAACCGTCTCGAAATCACCGCAGTGAAATATCCGCCCATAAACAAGCCGATACCACGGAAAAACATCAGTAAAATAATGAGTATCGGAAACCAATCAAGGCTTGATCTATTTCCTGTTTGAATCGCATCAATAATATATTTAAGTAATTTAGCAACCGAAACTTCAGTTGCTGCATTAATTCCAAAACCAATCAAGACCAATAAGGCAATGCCCCAATAAGATTTTAAATAAGCCAATAGCCGTACATAAACCTTAAAATCTTGATTCACTCGGTAAAACCTCTGGTTGGTGCTTTGGTGCTAATATTGACGTTAACAAAACCTAGCTGACCTGCCACATCCATAACACGGATGACATCTTGATGGGCTGCTTTAGCATCTGCTGCAATAATAAACATAAAATCACGGCGATCCTGCGCAACTTGTTTAATCGCAGTGCTCAAATCAGCCGTTTCTTTGGTCGATAAAGCTTGTCCATTCACAGAATAATGACCTGTTGCATCGACCATGATCTCGATTTTATGATCAAATTGTTTTGGTGGTACGCCTTGCGCATCGGGTAAAGTCAAATTAATACGACTTTGTTGACTAAAGGTGGTCGATAGCAATAAAAACACCAAAATGAATAACATACAGTCAATCATTGGGGTTAAATTGATATGAATATCTTCCACTTGCGAACGTTTAAATTTCATGGCATCACCTAGAGTTAACTAGCACGGCGATGTTCTTGAACATGCGGAACTTTTTTATAGAAAAGTGCGGCATGAAACAAGGTCGATTGTTGTTCTAATTCTGCAATATATTCATGCACCACACGCTGGAAATAACGATATGCCATCATGGCAGGAATCGCAATTAGCATCCCAACTGCCGTGGTAATCAAGGCTTTTGAAATCCCAGGCATCATCAAACTGGCATTACCCGATGCGCCAATATCAATCATTAAAAATGATTCAATGATCCCAACGACTGTTCCCAACAAACCGAGCAATGGTGCAACGGCACTTAAAGTGCCTAAAAAATTAATATTTTTTTCAAGATAAGTAATTTCTCTAGAAGCAGTTGCTTCCATTTGCGCTCTTGCAAATTGTTCGCCTTGATCACGCTGCGCATAACCAGAGCTCAGGATACGACCTAGAGGACTTTTTTTTGCTTCATCTTGCTCAATCTGTGTCACTAGCGCATCTATTTCTGCGCCATTAACTATTAAATTACGTGGTAACACCTGTGAG
>DAOMAH010000395.1:0-1609 GCA_035426725.1 Acinetobacter sp. | reverse complement strand
GGTGGCGAACGTGTCATTAAAAAGCCGTTGGGAAACTGGCAACATATTTATGGCATGCGTTATCGTTTAGATCGTTTAACCAAAAAAGGTGAGGTGGATCTTGCAGATTTACCTGATGCTTTTAAAGCGACTGGGACGAATTCTGAGCAACAATCACTTTTGCTGAGTTACGAAGCCTCAAAAACCAATACCAATAAGCGATTAAATCCAACCAAAGGTTTTAAACAAACCTATAAAGTTGAATTCGGTTCTGAGTCTTTACTGTCCGATGCCAATATGGCGATATTAGGTGCAGGGTGGCGTTTTATTTATTCTCTGGGTGAAAATGACGATCATCAATTTGTGGGGCGTGCCGATGCCAGTTATATTTTTACCGATGATTTCAACCAAGTTCCATATAATTTAAGATTTTTTACAGGTGGCGATCAGTCTATTCGTGGCTTTGATTATAAAAGTTTATCTCCTGAAGAAAATGGTTATAAATTAGGGGGGCAAGCTTTAGCGGTGGGTTCACTAGAATATAATTATCAATTCAAAGAGGGCTGGCGTGCAGCGATATTTTCGGATGTCGGAAATGCTTACGATAAACAATTCAGTAATCCAACTGAATATAGTGTTGGGGTAGGTATTCGCTGGAAATCACCGATTGGTTCAATTCGCCTAGATGTCGCATCGGGAATTTCCAATGACAACAACCCAATTCGATTGCATTTCTTTATTGGCCCGCAACTTTAACCATTTATAGTCCTATAACGAGCACAAGTATTTCAGGTTGATTATGACGGAAGACGTAGCAGAACAACACATTCCACCCGTTGAGCCAAAACGGAGACGGCGCATACTGCGAAGTATTGCGTTGATGGTGTTGGTTATTCTACTGTTGTTGGTCAGTTCACTTGCAGTCATGATGTCGACCGATAAAGGCAGTCGCTTTTTATTAGAGCGTGCATTACCAAGCCAAAAAATGATTCGTTATGAATATGAAAGTGGTAATTTATTAACAGGCATCATATTAAAAAATATCGTGGTCACTTTGAAAACCACTGATGTTACGCTTGATCGTGCCGATGTGTCGCTGGGATGGAGAGCCATACTCAAAAAAGAAGTCCATTTAAGCCATGCCGATGTGCGTAATTTAAAAGTGAGTAATCACAAACCACCTTCAGGTAAGCCTTTTGAGTTCGATCCAATTAAATTACCTTTTGTGTTAAGGGTCGATGAAGGTACGGTCGATCATTTAGAAATAAAAACGCTCACGTCTAAAACCACCTTTCATGATGTTTATTTGAAAGATGCGCTTTGGTCGGATACAAAGCTTAAATTCAAAGATTCGCGCATGAATATGGGCTATTTAGCCGTTCAAAATGCAACGGGTGAAATGGATTTTAAAGGAAAATATCCTCTAGATGCCAAAGCGGATTTGATGATTCCTTCGCTTAAAAGTTTGGATATTCATACTATTAAAGTGGTGGCAACAGGCAGTTTGGATACGATTGTAGCAGGTGTGGCAACGCGAACACCCGATTTGCTTTCAGGTTGGGCTGTGGTTCATCCCGTACGTTTGCATGTGCCGATGAAAGGCGAATTATCCCTTAAAAACTATCATCTA
>DAOMAH010000394.1:0-1622 GCA_035426725.1 Acinetobacter sp. | reverse complement strand
CGCTCAGCGGGACTCGAACCCACGTCGGTCGCTTAGGAGGCAACTGCTCTATCCAGTTAAGCTATAAGCGTATAATTTTATGATTATAAACAAAAAAGTGGATGCAATGGCAACCACTTGTTATAACTCAATTAGTCTTTCGTCTCTTTAATCGAGTCGATAGATTTAGGATTTAAAAAATCAAAAAGCACTAACATCAACGTTATCCAAATTGGAATCATCAATACCGATTCTTTAAAACCCTGCACCCACATAATGTAGAGAACAGCACCAATAAAAATAATCACAACAACATTTCCAAACGGTGCCCAAAGAGCAGGGTACTGACTGTTTTGTTGTGTGAGTTTCAGCACGCGTTTAAATTTTAAATGGGTTAAGGTAATCATCAACCAGTTCAAAACCAAAGCACCTACGACAATATACATGAGATGACCTAAGGCCTCCTCAGGTGCAATATAATTGAGTGGCACACAGCCTAAAATGAGGAATGCTGAAAACAAGACAGCTGGAATAGGCACCCCATGCTTATTGGTTTTGCTAAAAATTTGAGGTGCATTTCCTTGCATTGCTAAGCCGTAAAGCATACGACTATTGGCATACATGCCGCTGTTATACACAGAAAGTGCGGCGGTTAAAATAATGAAATTAACTAGATGTGCTGCCCATGCAATTCCAATTAAACTAAACACCATCACGAAAGGACTTTTATCTAAACCGCCCAAATTAATTTGATTCCAAGGCACCAACGATAAAAGAATGATCATTGATCCGACATAAAAAATTAAAATACGCGGAACGACCTGATTAATTGCTTTTGGAATGGTTTTAATAGGATCTTTGGCTTCGGCTGCTGCCATGCCAACCAATTCGATTCCTCCGAATCCAAACATCAAGAATGCAAGCATGTAAAACAGACCATCAAATCCGTTCGGAAAAAAACCGCCATGTGTCCATAAATTTGAAAAAGTGGTAGTCGAAGTCGGCTCGGCAGTTAAAACGAGGTAAATACCAAATACAATCATGGCAATAATGGCGGTGACTTTAATGATTGATAGCCAAAATTCAGATTCGCCATAGAACTTCACATTCGCAAGATTAATGAGTGAAATGACCACAAAGAAAAAAAATACGGATATCCAGTTTGGAATTTCGGGCCACCAATAATTAATATATTTTGCCACGGCGGTGAGTTCTGTCATCGCGACTAAAATGTATAAAATCCAGTAATTCCAACCCGTCAGAAAACCTGGGAATTTTCCCCAATATTTATTGGCAAAATGACTAAAGGAACCTGCAACAGGTTCATGGACGATCATTTCACCGAGTTGGCGCATAATTAGAAAAACAATAAACCCGCCAATTGCATAGCCCAAGATAATAGAAGGCCCGGCAGATTGGATGACGTGCGCTGAGCCTAAAAATAAGCCCGTACCAATCGCGCACCCATGGCAATGAGTTGAATATGGCGGTTTTTTAACCCGCGCTGGAGTTGAGAGGAATCGTTATTCAAGGAGCGAAACTCAACAGAAATATAGAAATTATTCTAATAGATTGTAAGGTTTTAACCTAGTCAATCGCATGATCTGGATAGGTAAAGTTTTGTTTGTAAATGTTATTTTAAT
>DAOMAH010000393.1:0-1625 GCA_035426725.1 Acinetobacter sp. | reverse complement strand
GTAAAAAACCTTGTTTTAAATTGATCAGTTCTAGGCGTAAATTGAGCAGTTCGGACACACGCAAGCCACAGGCATATAACACCTCGAACATGGCACGATCTCTCAGACCTAAAGCGGTGCTAATGTCAGGTGCATTGATCAGTGCTTCAACATCTTGTTCAGACAAATCTTTAGGAATGGGACGTCCCATTTTGGGTGAACGATGTATTGCAACAGGATTATCATCCCTAAGTTTTTGTTCACGTAAAAACTTATAAAATTGACGTAAAGCCGATAAACATCGGGCAATTGAACGTGGACTTTTACCTGCTTTGGTGAGGGCAATCAACACATCAGCAATATCATCACTCGACCATTGCGGTAGTGCCACGCTGGTGTGTAATTGGCTACATTGAATTAAATCGGACAGATAGGCATTTCGCGTATGAGGGCTGACGGTTTGTGCAACCAAAAAGTCGCGAAAGCCTTGTAAAAAACTGAGTTGTTCTGGAATGGAAACCGCAGTGGGAATGCGAGGTTTTTTATTTAACATACAAAGAAAAATCCATAATTGCATTGCACTGTAAAATAAAAAAACTATGTTGTCGACTAACCTAAAAGTAAATGACATTGAGATTGTTTTTGGTAATTATTCTCATTTGCTTGTATAATCAAACAAAAGGGTTCGGGGTTGGAAGCTGTGCGATTGTCAGCATTAAAAGTGAAAAAAACGGCGATTATTACTCAAGTCAATCGTTTGACCGATGAAACGGCAATGCCCGATCTAGTGGCCATTCGTTTAGAAAGCTTGGGCTTCGTACCTGGCGCAGCTGTTCAGGTGGTCACCAAAGGTGTTTTTGGTGGCGACCCCATCCTGATCCAAATTGGTTTTACTCGCTTTGCATTGCGCAAAGCAGAAGCCGATAAAATTGAAATTCAAATAGAAGGAGCTCCTGCATGAGTGATGCGTTACGTGTTGCCCTTGTGGGGAATCCAAACTGCGGTAAAACCTCTTTATTTAACCATTTAACTGGAACACGCCAAAAAGTTGCCAACTATGCGGGTGTGACCGTTGAGAGGAAGGTTGGACATTTTCAATTGCCA
Organism: Acinetobacter sp.; assembly: GCA_035426725.1. Classification (GTDB taxonomy): domain Bacteria; phylum Pseudomonadota; class Gammaproteobacteria; order Pseudomonadales; family Moraxellaceae; genus Acinetobacter. The sequence goes on along the minus strand of DAOMAH010000393.1, from coordinate 542 downwards.
TCAGGTAAAACTGTTCGGGTACTGGATTTGCCTGGGACCTATAGTTTATTGGCGACCAGTCCTGACGAAGAAATCACGCGTGATGTCTGCCAAGGCAAAATTGCCGAAGAAGGGCAGCAAGATGCGTTTTTATGTGTGGTGGATGCCACCAATTTAAAATTGCATTTGGGCTTGGTGCTGGAGATTATTGCCCTAGGTCGTCCAATTCTTGTGGTGCTGAACATGATGGATGAAGCGCGTCGCCGTGGTATCCAAATCAATACGCAAAAATTGTCGCAACGTTTAGGTGTGCCCGTTGTTGAAACGGTGGCAGTACGCAATGCCGGTATCGAAAATTTATTACACGCACTTGATCAAGAAAATTATGCCGTTGCACAAACTGAACTGAGTGGTTTGAAAGGCGAGCATCATCAGAAAATCGACATGATTTTTAAAGATGTGGTGAACTTTGTTGATCAAGCAGATAGGCGTACAGACTTTCTTGATAAAATTTTCCTCCATCCTGTTTTGGGGCTGATTAGCCTTGCTGTGATGATGTTTAT
>DAOMAH010000392.1:0-1627 GCA_035426725.1 Acinetobacter sp. | reverse complement strand
AACTTAAACTTGAGCAAGGGCTTGTTCAAGATCTGCAACTAAGTCGTCAATGTGTTCAATACCAATTGATAAACGCACAAGGTCTTCGCTAACCCCTGCTGATTTGAGTTCTTCAGCATTAAGCTGTCGATGTGTTGTGGTTGCAGGATGACACGCCAAGCTTTTGGCATCACCAATATTGACCAAACGTGTAAACAGTTGTAGGGCATCAATAAAGCGCGTGCCGCCTTCTAAACCATCTTGTACACCAAAAGAAAGGATAGCTGAAGGTTTACCTTTCACATACTTTTGTGCCAAATTATGCTGTGGATGGTCGGTTAGACCTGCATAATTCACCCATTTTACTTTTGGATGTTGTTTTAAATATTCTGCAACTTTGAGGGCATTTTCAGTATGACGTTCCATTCGAAGGCTCAAAGTTTCTAAGCCTTGTAAAATCAGAAATACACTGAGAGGGCTAATCGCAGCCCCTGTATTCCGTAATGGAACCACACGAGCACGGGCGATATACGCTGCTTCACCGAGTACTTCCACATAATTAACACCGTGATAACTTGGATCAGGTGTATTTAAGGTTTTAAAACGCTCAGGATATTTCCCCCAAGGAAATTTACCACTGTCGACAATTGCACCCCCAATACTATTGCCATGTCCGCCGATGTATTTAGTCAGGGAGTGAATGACAATATCTGCACCAAATTCAAATGGTTTTAATAGGGCAGGAGTCGCAACAGTATTATCGACAATCACAGGCACACCATATTCATGTGCAATTTTTGCAATCGCTTCTAGGTCAATAATATTGCCAAGTGGATTACCAATGGATTCAACAAAGACTAACTTGGTCTTATCATCAATAATAGAGCGTAACGCTTCGGGATTTTGATAATCAAAGAAACGTACTTCGATGCCTTGTTTTGGCAAAGTATGTGCAAATAAATTATAAGTGCCGCCGTATAAAGTGGATACAGAAGCGATATTGTCGCCTGCTTCAGCAATGGTCTGAATCGAATAGGTAATTGCCGCCATACCTGAAGCTAAAGCCAGCGCACCGATACCACCTTCGAGTGCTGCAAGACGTTGTTCAAGTACCGCAGTGGTGGGGTTCATGATACGGGTATAAATATTTCCCTGCACTTTCAAATCAAATAAATCCGCACCATGTTGTGTATTATCAAAGGCATATGAAGTGGTTTGATAAATTGGTACCGCCACTGCTTTGGTGGTTGCTTCTGGAGAATACCCCGCATGAATCGCTAAAGTTTCATCTTTATAGGTCATGATTACATCATCTACGTGAGTTAAATAGTGATCGAGTGTAGCTTAAAAGCTGTCCAAAATGGTGCATAATTTATGAGATTTATTGCGTTTTTATTCATATGAATAGAACGTCGGTCTATTTTTATTTGTCATCATGACCATATGCTTGATGGTGTAATGTCTTGAAAAACAAAATCCTTTGATAGACGTAAACAAATATGATCTTAACTTCATGTTAATCGGGTTTTCGGCGTATAATACGTGCGATTATTTTTCGCTTTTTGCGATTTATTGGTTTTTCAATTGAGGAGTCCTGCGTGGCCCAATATATTTATACGATGAATCGAGTGTCAAAAATGGTTCCGCC
>DAOMAH010000391.1:0-1635 GCA_035426725.1 Acinetobacter sp. | reverse complement strand
AGACCCTGATACCAATAAACCTGAACCCTTACTGACCTTTAAACGTGGGGCATTGGTGCATTTTGCCGTGAGTCAGTATGAAGTCTATATGACTACACATCTGGCAGGTGATAGCACCTTTTTCTTGCCCTTTAATAAAGGTACGCATGATGGTGTCGCAGGTAACGATGCACCTGAAGATTCAAACCGTTATGCGACCGATTATTTGTGGAATGAAGTTTTAACGCCTGACAATTTGCTGAATATTCTTGGACGTTTTGTTCACTTGAATATTGAAGACAAAGAAGATGCGGAAGGACGTAAATACAAATTCGAGCACCTGATCTTTCCACGTTACCACCAGTGGAATGTAGTGACTAAACTGGTTCAAGATGCCAAAGACAATGGTACAGGGCATAAATACCTGATCCAGCATAGTGCTGGATCAGGTAAGTCGAATTCGATTGCATGGACAGCACATCAGCTTTCAACCTTGTACGATGAACAGGGTAATAAACAGTTTGATTCAGTAATTGTGGTGACGGATCGCACCATCCTCGATGCACAGCTACAAGATACGATTTATCAGTTTGAACATGCCGATGGTGTGGTCGGACGAATTAACAATAAAGAAGGCGATGGTTCCAAGTCTGAGAAACTGGCAACGTCACTGGAAAAATCCCAACCGATTATTATTGTTACTATTCAGACTTTCCCCTTTGTACTTAAAGCCATTGAAAACAGCACGGCACTCAAAGAAAGACGTTACGCGGTCATTGCCGATGAAGCACATTCATCACAAAGCGGCTCAACCGCAAGACAACTCAAAGAAGTCCTGATGACGGATAGCAGTGATGAAGATGTCATGCTGTCATCAGAAGATATTCTAGATGCAACATTGGCAGCACGTCGTACCAATCCGAATGTCAGCTATTACGCCTTTACTGCAACCCCTAAACCCAAAACCCTAGAATTGTTTGGACGTGTACCTGATCCTTTATTACCACCATCGGCAGAGAATAAACCTGAAGCCTACCATGTCTATTCCATGCGCCAGGCGATTGAAGAAGGCTTTATTCTTGATGTGCTGAAGAACTACACCAACTATAAAGTGGTGTATAAACTGACGCAAAAACTGGCTGAAAAAGATCATGAGGTCGATGCTAAAAAAGCTAAGGTTAAAGTCAATCAATGGGTACGATTGCATGACCATAATATTTCACAAAAAGTAAAAGTGATCATTGAGCATTTTAAAAAGAATGTGATGGGCTTATTGGGCGGTCAAGCCAAAGCTATGGTGGTGACCAGTTCACGTAAAGAAGCCGTGCGTTATAAACTGGCCTTTGATAAATATGTCACCGAACAAGGTTATCAGTCGATTCAAGCGATGGTGGCATTCTCGGGTGAAGTTGAGTTTAACGATTCAGACCCGAACAGCAGTGCCTTGGTTGGGCAGAAGTTTACCGAACACAACATGAACCCGAATTTAAAAGGGCGTGAAATGCGTAAGGCATTTGACAGCGATGACTATCAGGTGATGTTGGTCGCCAACAAGTTTCAGACTGGTTTTGACCAACCGAAACTCTGTGCCATGTACGTGGATAAAAAACTTGGTGGGGTAGAGTGCGTACAAACGCTTTCTCGTTTAAACAGGAT
>DAOMAH010000390.1:0-1635 GCA_035426725.1 Acinetobacter sp. | reverse complement strand
ACATCGTTTAACCAAAAATGTCTTTTCGCATGCTTAGTTGTTTTTGTCAACTTATCTATCTTATTATTAAAACTCAATAAAGACAAAAATATACCAATTTGTCTGATTTTAGATGATGTTCAAGTTGGGTAAAATATGCTTTGATAGTAATGATAATGAAGCGATTTGGACAATTTCATGCGAAAAATAATATTGGGTCTGATCTGTGGTGCGATGGCAACATTCAGCTTTGCAGATAATTGCGAGAATGCTCGCAATACCTATGATGATATTTACTGTACCAATAAAATATATGCCAGTGCCGATGCTGACCTAAACAAAAATTATCAGCAATTACGTACTAAGCTTACTAATACTCAACAAAAGGTTTTGAAAAAATCACAGTTGGCTTGGATTCGCCATCGTGATGCAGAATGTACTGACGATGCGCAAAGTTCGGTCAATGTCCAGTGCCGTTTAACCACAACCCAAGATCGTAATCATTGGCTGCAAGAGCGTTTACGTGAATGTCAAACCGTTGGATGCAAAACCACGCGCTTAAGTGAATAATCTTAGCCCAACACAAAAAAAAGCCACATCACGTGGCTTTTTTGCATTCACATAGCTGCTTAACGCGCGCGGTAAGTGATACGACCCTTGGTTAAGTCATAAGGCGTCATTTCAACTTTTACACTGTCACCCGTCAAAATACGGATATAGTGCTTACGCATTTTACCTGAAATGTGAGCAATCACTTCGTGACCGTTTTCTAAACGTACACGGAACATCGTATTAGGAAGCGTTTCGGTGACAACGCCTTCGAACTCAATGAGTTCCTCTTTATTGGCCATAGCCTACCTGATGATCAAATTGGAAAGGGGCAAATTATAGTCAATTTATTTGCATTTTACAAGATGGGGTCGTTTTTATGGTGGGTAGATTTACTGAAAAGTTTCGTCCTCCAATTCATTAATTTTTTACAAAATCAGCGGAATGGTGTTGTCAGTTTGGTCAATCAACGTTAATCTAAATTTATGATTTATTGTCACAATCAAGTAGCTACAGGGAAGGGCAGTGCATGGGTCAGCTAACAGATGCATCAGTTGTATTGCGCTTTGGATATCAAGCGATTCGCAAGGCAGGATTACCAACCGAAGAAATTCTAACCAAGGCTGGTGTGGCACTAAATCAAATGGAGACGAATGCGAGAACCCCTTTAAGCGCGCAACATGCTTTCTGGGTGGCTGCACAGGATGTCAGTAAGGATTCAGACATTGGACTGCATTTAGGTGAACATTTGCCTTTGTACCGTGGTCAAGTGATCGAACACTTATTTATTAGTAGCGAAACATTTGGTGCAGGCTTAAAGCGTGCTTTGGCTTATCAACGGCTAATCAGTGATGCCTTTGCTGCCAAGTTGGTCATTCAAGATAATCGTTGTTATTTAAGCAATGGCGAGCAGTTTTGGGCAGATCAATTTGTAAATCGCCATTTTTCTGAATGTGCTTTGTCTGGAATTCTACGTTTCTTTAAATTCATCACCGAAGGTCAGTTTCAGCCAGTTTATATTGATTTTAATTTTAGTGAAGGCGCAGATGAAGGCGAATATTTTCGCGTATATGGCTGTCCTGTCAGTTTAGGGCAAAAAGAAACACG
>DAOMAH010000389.1:0-1638 GCA_035426725.1 Acinetobacter sp. | reverse complement strand
GTGATAGACCAACCCATTGAATCCAAGTGAATTGCAGTGAACCCCATCTGTTGAGCTTCAGCACCATTTTCAGCCAACTTCCATGAACCATCTGGCATTTTGCCATAGGTCATATTAGTCAAGTGATGCTTGATGTACTCGGTCGAAGTCAGGGCATGTTCTTCAGCAGCCATAAATCACACCTGGTCAATATCAATCATTAAAAGGAAGCTCAAAGAACGTTGCGAACTGCAAACATCTCGCTGAACTTCCAAAAATATGTTGTGTTTTATACTCGTTTTTTGGGTAACCGTGATACCCAAAATGGTGCAACCCACGTCATAGCCAAAACAAGTATAAACCCACCAAACAATGCCACTGGTGACAGCGGTTTAACATTGCTTAAAATTAAAATAAATCCTACGATCACTATGGCAAACTTACCGAGCATTCCTCGGTACATGTTGAGCATGACTTGTTTCGATGCTCGAGCACCTGCCGTTCTAAACGACTGCCAAGCAAAATATGCATGCGCCAACCAACAAACTAAAGCGCCAAGTGCAGCACTTAATGCCGCAGTTGCATTCTGAATTCCCCACGCCAACAAGGCTGCGACAGGAATCATACTCGCTTGCAAGAGGACGAGAACAGTTGCTAATCGTCGGTCAATCATGCGACTAGTTCGGTTCATTTTTTACCCACTTACAACATTACTGCTTGACAAGTTTTATGGATGATCGTTTGAATCGCAAGCATTATAGAGTTACACCCCTGAACATGCAATCTTTTCTCGATTGATGTCCGTTTTTTTCGTTACTGAATCTTCCAAACTGAAAACCAAGACCGTTTTATTTTCATTATCTATTTTGTGCACTTAATACACATTTATCCGTTTTTGCGGCCAATTTTTGCCATGCAGCTACAAAATCATCTTCGCCACGCATACTTTCATCAACCGACTGAAACAGAATCGGATCGAGTTTTTGGTATTGGCTACGACTGGCTGAAGCTTCTGCCAACAAACACATTTGCGTTTTTGGACGGCTGTCACGTAAATATTTGATTTGCGTAATGGTTGGTGGAATATGCGGATCATCGGTGAGTGCGCCAGAGAATTTAAGATTCAACGCCCGCTCTAAATATTGGTACGCATCATGATAAGACCAATAGGGTTTCGCTTTGTTTAAACTGTCATATTGTTGTGATGTTTGGCGCATTTGCTGAGCGAAATTTTTGGCATTGGCCAAGTATTGAGTTTTATGCTCTGGATATTGCTGCGAACGCAAAGTCGCAATAAAGAATGCAATCCTCACTGCATTGTTTGGGTCAAGCCAAACATGACTATCTATGGTATTTGGCAATGCTACACCACGTAAATTTCGTTGCGGCAGGGTCGTTAAAATTCCTGAATCTAATAAAGCAATCGCTTTACTATTCTGACTTAACAATTTATCTAAAGGCGCTTCATGAGCTTTGCCCAACCATAAGACCAAAGATGCATCTTGAATTGCTTTTCGGTGCGCAGGCGTTAATTGAACGTCATGCCCACTCTGATCGCCCAACAACAACACAGGTTGTTCGACATCTTTCGTGACTGCTTTGGCTATTAAGTAAATTGGATGTGTTGAAACCACTAAATTTTGTGTCCAGCCCCATGTG
>DAOMAH010000388.1:0-1652 GCA_035426725.1 Acinetobacter sp. | reverse complement strand
TTTAACGTTAAAGTAACAGCTTGCCCTGCAATCGCCTGTTCAAGGTTTCCATCAAAGGTCACAATTTCTTTAACCGTTGATTTTTTGCCTGAAGGCAACGCAACAATTTCATCGCCCACATTGATTTCGCCCAATGCAATCGTGCCAGCGAAACCACGGAAATCGAGGTTTGGACGATTCACATATTGAACTGGGAAACGGAATTCACGTTTGGTAGATTCACGCTTAATTTGCACCGATTCGAGAATGCTCATCAAGGTTTGACCCTTGTACCACGGCGTACTTGCCGATGCATTCACCACGTTATCGCCATTCAATGCAGAGATTGGAACGAATAAAATATTTTCAGGACGGCGGTCGCCAAGTTGATTTAAAAACGCATCATATTCAACTTGGATTTCATTAAATCGTGTTTCAGAAAACTCGACCAAATCCATTTTATTGATGGCGACAATGATATTTTTAATACCCAGTAAGCCAGCAATAAAGGTGTGACGACGTGTTTGCGTCTGTACGCCATAACGCGCATCAATCAAAATGATCGCAAGGTCAGCCGTTGAAGCACCCGTCGCCATGTTACGTGTGTATTGCTCATGTCCTGGAGTATCAGCAATGATGAACTTACGTTTTTCAGTAGAGAAATAACGGTACGCTACATCAATGGTAATGCCCTGCTCACGCTCAGCCTGTAAGCCATCGACCAACAAAGCTAAGTCTGGTGCATCGCCAGTCGTACCGACTTTTTTCGAGTCACGTGTAACGGCTTGCAATTGATCTTCATAAATCAATTTAGAATCGTAAAGTAAACGACCAATTAAGGTTGATTTACCGTCATCGACATTACCGCAAGTTAAAAAACGCAACAGGTCTTTATTTTCGTGCTGTTTTAAATAGCCCAAGATGTCTTGGCTAATAAGATCTGATTGATGAGACATTGCTCAAAACTCCACATATTCTTTAGAAATCGGTTTTTAATCCCTCCCGACCTCCCTTTAATAAAGGGAGGAGTTCCACAAACTGAAATATCCAATCATTCTGTGGAAAGTCCCCCTTCACAAAGGGGGATTTAGGGGGATTGTTAGAAATAACCTTCCTGCTTTTTCTTTTCCATCGAGCCCGCTTCATCATGGTCAATCATACGACCTTGACGCTCAGAACTCGTGGCTAAAAGCATTTCTTGGATAATTTCAGGCAAGGTATCCGCTTCTGACTCGACTGCACCTGTTAATGGATAACAGCCCAGTGTACGGAAACGTACCGATTTCATTTGTGGAACTTCACCCTCTTTTAAACGCATGCGTTCATCATCCACCATGATCAACGTACCACTGCGTTCTACTACAGGGCGAACAGCAGAGAAATAAAGAGGAACCAATTGAATATTTTCTAAATAGATATATTGCCAAATATCTAACTCAGTCCAGTTAGATAATGGGAAAACACGAATACTTTCGCCTTTGTTCACTTTACCGTTATAAAGATTCCAAAGTTCTGGACGTTGGTTTTTTGGGTCCCAACGATGTTTAGTATCACGGAACGAATATACACGCTCTTTGGCACGTGATTTTTCTTCATCCCGACGCGCGCCACCAAAAGCAGCATCGAACTGATATTTATCTAATGCTTGTTTTAAACCTTGAGTTTTCATGATG
>DAOMAH010000387.1:0-1656 GCA_035426725.1 Acinetobacter sp. | reverse complement strand
TTCTAACAAAAAATTGCATGATGATAGATGCGATTCAGCTTAAGCAAATCATTTAGACGCAAGTGGGTTATGCTAAACTAACAACAAAGCGTTGATTAATATTGACTGTAATGAAATGGAGTGATGAACCAAGATGATGGCGCGGCAAAGGGAAATGTTGGCAACTTTAGGAATTGATGTTTGGATTCCAAGAGAGCGCATTACCCAAAAAAACACTGCACCAACATTATGGCGAGACCAACTTGCGAACGATTCGTCATCTCATCCTATTAGATTTGATGTGAAACAGCATGAGGCTGAAATTCAGCTCGCTACAGAACAACCATATTCCATCGAAACAAAAGCACCAAAAGATGATTTTGAAATTGCCGATATTTCTCCTGTAGTCGAAAAACAGCTTGAAAGAGAACATTTAGAAAAAGAACAACTCATCATTACAACATCAATTCAAGCCTTTGAATTGCAAATGTATGCGATGGAAAACTGTGTGATTCTGCTTGAAAGCAGTCAACTCAATGCAGCACAGCAAAAATTATGGCGTAATATCCAACTGGCAAAAGCTGGGCAATTTACTGAACTTCAATGGCCATTTCCACTCGCCGATTTTCAGGAAATTCGCGGTTTATCATCCTATATTCAGGGATTCTTGGACGCCCATGCGATTCAGAAAAAAATCCTCTGCTTAGGTGAACTCAACTTTATTCAACATTCAAATATTATTAATTTAGCCAGTTTAGAAAACATGCTTGCCCAACCATTATTAAAAAAACAGTTATGGCAGTTGATGCAATAAACAATCGAGTTTTACCCAATGAAAAAAGTCGTTGTATTTAGTCAAATCGATCAAGATGTGTTGGAACGCTTACAACAGAATTATCAAGTGGTGATCCTCAATCCAAAATTGGGCGACATTAATGCGCAAATTCGCCAAGAAGTGATTGATGCTGATGCGATGATCGGTTCAGGACGACTGCTTAATGAAAGTAATCTTGCTCCAGCGCAACAACTTAAAATTATTTCTACCGTATCCGTCGGGTATGATAATTACGATGTGAATTATCTGAATCAACGCAAAATTTGGCTGTCGAATACGCCGCATGTACTGACTGAAACCACAGCCGATTTAGCGTTTAGTTTATTGATGAGTGCTGCTCGGAAAATTCCACAACTTGATACGTGGACGAAACAAGGACAATGGCAAAAAACCATTTCGACTGAACAATTTGGAGTGGATATCTTTGGAAAAACCCTTGGAATTATTGGTTTAGGACATATTGGTGCGGCAATTGCACGACGTGGTTTTTATGGCTTCAATATGGATATTTTGTACCATAGTCGCCGAGAAAAAATCGAAGTGGCGCAGTCGTTGAATGCACAATATCGTGAATTAGACGACCTGTTACAACAGTCAGATTTTATTGTGGTAGCAGTTGATTTAAACGCTGAATCAAAGCAACTGATTGGTGCGGAACAGTTTGATTTAATGCAGAAACATGCAGTGTTTGTGAATATCGCTCGCGGTTCTGTAGTCGATGAACATGCCTTAATTCAGGCATTGCAAAATAATAAAATTTTTGCGGCGGGTGTAGATGTGTATGTGCGAGAACCCTTGCAATCATCCGCTTTATTTGAACTGCCGAATATTGTGACTACACC
>DAOMAH010000386.1:0-1672 GCA_035426725.1 Acinetobacter sp. | reverse complement strand
TGCTTACGGTATAGCTGCTGCTGCGAAAATTTATTACAACAAAAATTTAGACCAATTAAGCACTGCACAAATGGCGATGATTGCGGGTTTACCTAAAGCACCATCAAAATATAATCCTGTGGTCAATCCAGAGCGGGCGTTGGAACGTCGTAATTGGATTTTAGGGCGGATGTTACAGTTGGGTTATATTACGCAGCCACAGTATAAGAAAGCCGTTGCTGAACCAATTAACCTCAATATGATTGACCGCTCCGTCAGTAATGTTTTTCCTTATGTGGGTGAAATGGTTCGCTCGGAATTAGTCGAAAATTTTGGTGAACAAGCTATAGATTCAGGCTATAAAGTCTATACAACGATTAATAGTAATCGGCAACGTTATGCAGAGCAAGCAATCCAAGAAGGTTTAGAAGCCTATGATCGTCGTCACGGTTGGCGTGGCCCTGAAGAGCATGACAAACCGCTGAATCAGTTCATGGCTTATGCCAATACGTTTCCTGCGCAAGTAGTTAAAGTAAATAACAATTCGTTTGATGCACTTTTACAAAATGGCTCAACAGTTACAGTGAATTGGTCAGGCATGTCTTGGGTGCGCCCGTATCGCAATGCAAACAGTGTAGGTGGTGGTTTCTCCAAGGCATCACAAATCGTTAAAGTTAAAGATATTATTCGTTTACGTCCGAATGAAAAGAAAACCGAATGGTCGTTGATTCAAGTTCCAAAAGTAGAAGGTCAACTCATTGCTTTGAATCCTAATAATGGTTCGATTGAGGCTGTCGTTGGTGGATATAATTTCTATCAGTCTAAATTCAACCGTGCCTTGCAAGGTTGGAGACAACCGGGTTCAACCATTAAACCTTTTGTGTACGCACTCGCATTAGAACGTGGAATGACACCATTTAGTATGGTCAACGACAGTCCGATTCGTATTGGCAATTGGTCTCCTAAAAATTCGGACGGGCGATATCTTGGGATGATTCCTTTGCGCCGCGCCTTGTATCTGTCACGAAATACCGTATCCGTCCGCCTACTCCAAAACGTAGGCATTGAAAGAACACGTCAATTGTTTATGGACTTTGGTTTGCAAGAAGATCAAATTCCTCGCAACTACACCATTGCACTCGGCACGCCACAAGTTCTGCCCGTTCAAATGGCAACAGGCTACGCGACCTTTGCCAATGGCGGCTATCGTGTTCAACCTCATTTCATCCAACGGATTGAAGATGCAACAGGCAAGGTCATCTACGAAGCAAAACCAGATTATGCATGTATTCCTTGTATCAGCGATCCAAATGCTTATTCTGCTGCCAATACAACTGAAAAAGATCAATCAAAAGATTCCAAAGATATTGACGTCACTGAAATTACCAACCAAAGCTTAAATGACGGAGCAGCATCTGATATTCAAGTCAGTTCAGATGAGCAAAAAGTTTTAAGCAATGGTGATTATCGCCAAGCACAACGTATTTTAAAATCTAGCTCGGCTTATGACATGGCAAATATTTTGCGTGATGTGATTCAGCATGGTACGGGTCGTGCTGCACTTAAAATTGGACGAGATGATTTAGGCGGTAAAACAGGAACGACCAATGATGCCAAAGATGCATGGTTTGCAGGTTTCAATGGAAAATTAGTTGCTGTGGCTTGGGTCGGTTTTGATCAGCCTCGAACACTT
>DAOMAH010000385.1:0-1705 GCA_035426725.1 Acinetobacter sp. | reverse complement strand
AAAAGGCGTTGGATTGAATTATCTCTTCGAACATAGTGCAGGCTCAGGCAAAACATCTACAATCTCTTGGGTGTGTCATTCACTGGTGCGTTTGCGTCACAACGATGGTACACCGTTTTATAACTCCGTCATTGTGGTAACTGACCGAACGGTACTGGACGATCAGCTACAGGAAGCCATACAACAACTCGATCATCAAAAAGGCTTAATTGCTGCAATTAACCGTGATGACAAAGAACATGCAGGCAAATCGAAAAGTAAACAGCTTGAAGATGCACTATTGTCCAATAAACAGATCATTATTGTGACCATTCAGACTTTCCCGCATGTGATGGAAGCGATTCTGACCAATACCAGTTTAAGCGACCGTAACTACGGTATTGTGATTGATGAAGCACATACCTCTCAAACAGGTTCAACAGCCTCAAAACTGCAAGCAACATTAGCTTTGCAGTCGGGCGACGCAATGGCAAATCTGACCATTGAAGAGTTACTGGAGCAAATTCAAAAAGCCCGTGTCCAATCTAAAAATATCAGCCATTTTGCCTTTACAGCTACGCCAAAACATTCAACCAAAATGTTGTTTGGACGCACCCAAAATGGTGAGCCTGCAAGCGATGATAACTTGCCAGAGTCCTTTCATTTGTATCCACAACGCCAAGCGATTGAAGAAGGCTTTATTTTGGATGTTTTGCAAGGCTATGTGCCTTACAAAACCGCGTTTAAATTGGGTGGAGAAGACGTAGATAACGATAAGCGCGTCAATTCTAAAGCGGCCAAAAAATCCCTAGCCCGTTGGATGGCACTCCACGCCACAAATGTGACTCAAAAAGTGCAATTTATTATTCAGCACTTTCACCACAACGTTGCCAATTTGCTTAACGGCCAAGCCAAAGCGATGATTGTGACTAGTTCGCGCCCTGCTGCTGCACGTTATAAAATTGCTTTAGAAAAATATATTGAAGATAACCCTGAATACAGTGCTTATCGTGTTTTAGTGGCATTTTCGGGCAAGCTTACGGGTAAGCAAATCAGCCACGAAGCTGATGGTGATACAGAAAGCGGTACGCTATTTAATGTTGGTGAAGAGGCTGAGTTTACCGAAGCTAGTATGAATGCAGATGCACCCAATTCTGATTTACGCATTGCCTTTGATCGTCCCGAATATCGTTTAATGGTCGTGGCAAATAAATTTCAAACAGGTTTTGACCAGCCTAAACTGTGCGCGATGTACCTCGATAAAGTCATTGCTAATGAAGTGGAAGTAGTACAAACCTTATCGCGTTTAAACCGCACCACCACAGGCAAAGATCAAACTTTTGTGATTGATTTTGTGAATGATCCTGAGTGGATTTTAAAGTGCTTTGAAAAATACGATAACGGGGCAAAAATAATTGATGTGCAAGACCCGAATGTGGTTTACACCATCAAAGACAATATTGAAGAACTCAATCTGATTACTCAAGATGATTTGGAAGAATTTAAAGCGGCGCGTTTTAAAACCATTAGCGATATTAGCAACCATGATTTCAAAGAAACGACGCATCCCGATTTATTTAAGGCAACTGACCGTGTAGCTCGATTATTTAATCAAAAGCTGAGAATGCTAAAACAAGCGATTGAGTTACAAGAAATTGCTTTTGATAAAGCCAAAGCAGACGGCAATCATGAAGGCGCGGAGAAAGCCGAATTTGAACGTAAGCAG
>DAOMAH010000384.1:0-1724 GCA_035426725.1 Acinetobacter sp. | reverse complement strand
CTTAAGCCAAAAGCAATATTTTCAAAAACGGTCATGTGACGGAACAGTGCATAATGCTGAAATACAAAACCAACTTGACGTTCACGTACATGGGTGTTGGTCGCATCTTCGCCTTCAAGTAAAACCTGACCACCATCTGCATTTTCTAAACCTGCAATAATGCGTAGCAGGGTGGTTTTCCCGCAACCTGATGGGCCGAGCAGTGCAACCAATTCACCTTCAGGAAAATCTAAAGAGATATTTTTTAGCGCATGGAATGCACCAAAGTTTTTTTCAATATTTTTAACTTGAATACTCATCTGTTTTCTTCCTTAGTGGCTTGGTTGATGTTCGTTGTTTTGGTCTTGGCGGATTTCTAACCAAGTTTTCAAAATCAAAGTGATGATGGCTAAAAATGCCAGTAATGAAGACACCGCAAAGGCCGCACTAAAGGTATATTCGTTGTACAAAATCTCGACGTGTAACGGTAAGGTATTGGTTTCTCCGCGAATGTGTCCTGAAACCACAGATACCGCTCCAAACTCACCCATTGCCCGTGCATTACAAAGAATCACGCCGTAAATTAGACCCCATTTAATATTTGGTAGGGTCACTCTCCAAAAAGTTTGCCAACCAGAAGCACCCAGTACAATTGCGGCTTCTTCTTCCTCTGTTCCTTGAGCTTCCATTAAAGGAATCAATTCACGTGCAATAAATGGAACAGTAATAAAAATGGTTGCCAAAACAATTGCAGGGACTGCGTAGAGAATTTTGACGTCATGATCCATCAACCAGCCACCAATCCAACCCTGCGAACCAAAAATCAGCACCAACATCAAACCCGCAATCACAGGTGAAACCGAAAAGGGCATATCAATAATCGTGGTTAAAATGGCTTTTCCACGGAATTGAAATTTTGCCACCGCCCATGCGGCGGCAACACCAAATACCACATTAATTGGAACGGCAATCGCTGCTGTTAATAGAGTGAGTTTCACGGCAGATAAAGTATCGGAATCGGTCAGTGCATTCACATACACTTCAATACCTTGCTTAAATGCCTCAACGAAAACCAAAATTAACGGTAAAATTAAGCAGCTCAAGAAAAAGATCATTGCGACGGTGATGAGTGTATAACGTACCCAAGTCGGCTCACGGGTCGAATCTCGCGATTGCAATTTAAGTGCTAAAGCATTGCTTGTGGTATTTAGGCTCATTGTGCAACTCTCCCCGTACGGCGGCTTGCCCATGCTTGGACTAAATTAATTAGCAACAGAACACCAAAAGAAAGTATCAACATCACCGCAGCAATTGTAGTTGCACCTGCATAATCATATTCTTCTAAACGAGAGATAATCATCAACGGCGCAATTTCAGTTTTATAGGGCATATTGCCTGCAATAAAAATCACCGAACCATATTCACCCACACCACGTGCAAACGCCAAAGCAAAACCTGTGAGCAGTGCAGGAAATAAAATGGGCAAGATAATTTTTCGAATGGTTTGCAAACGGTTTGCACCCAGTGCAGACGCTGCTTCTTCAAGTTCGGTTTCAATATCACTCAGTACGGGCTGAACGGTACGAACGACAAAAGGCAAACCAATAAAGATTAACGCCAAGGTAATACCAATCGGGGTATAAGCGACTTTTATGCCAATCGGCTCAAGATATTGTCCAATCCAACCTGTCTGTGCATACAATGAGGTTAAAGCAATCCCCGCAACTGCTGTTGGCAGTGCAAAC
>DAOMAH010000383.1:0-1754 GCA_035426725.1 Acinetobacter sp. | reverse complement strand
CTTGGTTTGGTGCAGGTGCAGGCTTAAAGCAACGTGGCTTAGAACAAGCATTAAGCATGATCGCATAGACCATTCACCGCAGCATAAAACACTAAAGCAGGTTGATGACGCTTTTCGCCACATTCAATCTGCCAAGGTGTCTTTATGTCAAAAATCAAAACTTATCCAGTTACGGTTATCAAAAAGTTTGGATTTAGATTGAAATTACATCTATTCTCCATAATGATAACTATTATACATTTGTTGTTAATTTTAATGGGGTGAGTCATGCTTGGTGTGCAATATTCGGACAATGTGGCAATTCAGCAAATATCTGAAAGTGCATTTGTATTAAAGATCAATGATGCCAAAGTCTATCAATATTTACTGACGCAATGTAGCAACGAATTTGGTTGGGATCGCTCAATACAAAAGTCACAAAACTTTCTCAACGGCGACATTGAATATCACATCAATGTAACAGACATACCTTTAGAGAGCTTTGGACGTGACTTTTTTATGCTCGAACCTGAACTGCTCAATAACATCGCTCAAAGTTAGCTTTAAAATTCAGTAGGCATTTATCCAGTATAGATGCCCGCTACAGCACAGTTTCCCCCTTAATACCACATCTCCCCAGATGTGGTTTTTTTATGCCCGAAATTTAATTTTTTACAGACATGGAGTATTAAATGAACCATATCGTTGAACCGAACCATAGCCATTCCACAGCATACTTACCATTGCCACACACAGCTAAACCGAGCCGTCCGCAACCTAAGCGTTTAGCAGATACCAAAGGAATGAGCGGTGAACAATGGTTACAAGTACGAAAGCAAGGCATTGGCAGTAGTGATGCCGCAGCAGCATGCGGCTTAAATCCCCACATGAGCATGTTGGAATTGTGGATGATTAAAACAGGTCGAATACAGCCACCACCCGATCAACCGACTAAAAATCGCTACTCACCATTGTACTGGGGTAACAAGTTAGAACCGCTGATTGCTGACTATTATCGACACAAGACAGGCAATAAAGTGCGTCGGGTCAATGCCGTGTTGCAGCATTCCGATGCAGACAAATACTTTATGCTCGCCAACCTTGACTATGCGGTTGTGGGGAGTGAAGAAGTGCAAATATTGGAATGTAAATCGGTAGGAGAGTGGGGGACGAAACATTGGCGTGATGCTGTGCCTTTATACGTGATTATTCAGGTGCAACATCAACTGGCAGTGACAGGCAAACAAGCAGCGCATGTTTGTGCTTTGATTTGTGGGCATGAGGCAAAAATATTTAAGATCGAACGCAATGAAATCGTGATTGATCGCATCATCGCTTCCGAGCGGATATTTTGGAATTGTGTAGAAAAAGATGTACCGCCCGCAGTCGATGCCAGTGAGTCGGCAGCCAAAGCCTTACAACTGCTATATCCGCAGCATATTCCTTTACAGACCGTAGACCTTTCAGGTATGTCAGGTATCGACCAACTGTTTACTGATTTACTCAATGAGGACAAACAACTGGCACATCATCAAACCAAATATGACTTCCTCAAACATCGTATTCAGGCTTTGATGAAAGATGCTGAACGTGCCACCTTCAGCACTGGTTCGGTGACATGGAAAAAATCCAAGGACAGTGTGGTTTTAGACCAAAAAGCCTTGCTACAAGCACAACCCGAATTACTGCAACAGTACCCACAAGCTCGCAGTGGCAGTCGAAGATTTAACATTCACCCACTGAATTAAACCGCAATAGAAATATGCCTTAAACCT
>DAOMAH010000382.1:0-1754 GCA_035426725.1 Acinetobacter sp. | reverse complement strand
TGAGATTATCCAACCGAATGAAGAAATTCGCATTCAAGCAGGTTCAAAAGTCGAGTTGCATTTTTCTGTGTCGATTGAAAACGGCATTGAAATCGACAACACCCGTGGTCGTGACGAACCAGTCAGCCTTGTGATCGGTGACGGTAATTTATTAGAAGGGTTTGAAAAGGCATTGTTTGGTTTACGTGCAGGCGACCGTCGTACCGTACATTTACCACCTGAAGATGCTTTTGGCCAGTGGAATCCTGAAAATATCCAAATCTTCGATACGGTTAAATTTGAACAACGTCCGATCATCGGCCATATGATTGAATTTGAAGATAAAGCCAAAGCCAGCTTGTTTGGTGTGGTCAAATCGGTGAATGAAGACACCACAGAAATTGATTTTAATCATCCATTGGCAGGGAAAAATATCACATTCGAGGTGGAAATTTTTAAGGTCACGCCTGTGGGTCAACAAGCCATTAAACTCATATAATACAAAAGCACTCAATATGGGTGCTTTTTTTTAGCCACAAAATAAGTATAAGATCATTTAAAACCATTCATTTTGATCTGCAGAAAATTTACTCATCGATATAAGAAAGGAATTAAAAATGCTGATTTATATTATCGTGGGCAGCATCCGTGATGGACGCGTCGCCATTAAAGTTGCTGATTGGCTACAACACGCGATTAGCGAGTTATCATCCAATGATCTACAGACTGAAATCATCGACTTAAAAGAATGGGATCTGCCACTTTTTGCAGGTGCACATCCTCCTGCTACAGATATCTATGATCAACCGAAACAGCAGCAATGGGCAGATAAAATTGCTAAAGCACAGGCATTTATCTTCATTAGCCCTGAATATAATCATGGCTACAGCCCTGCCTTGAAAAATGCAATCGACTACTTGGGCAAAGAATGGCAAGGCAAACCTGCGGCTTATGTGGGGTACGGTGCGACCAATGGTTCGCGTTCGATGAGTCAAATTCGTCAAGTGACTGCCAGTTTAGGCATGATTGATCCGAATGCGATTATCGAAATTCGAGACATTTTTAAACGCAACAAAAATGAGAACTTTGAAGCCAATGAGTTTGAAGTTAAAGGATTAAAATCAATGATTGAAAAATTGCGAAAATACCATTTGAACTAAATGTACGCTTCGGCTTACACCGATCGTCATGATTGACCAATAGGCGCCAATTAGTTTTCAGCCTACAATGCCAATCATACAGAGACAGGATGTCTCATTGATAAGAATAAGACGCACAGGAAGTGGTCGTTCATAGGAAATAAACGACAAGAAACTGAATATCAAGAAGCCCTGTCAGGATGATGGGGCTTCTTTTTGTCTATCATTTTTATTCGTGATTTAAAGACTTTCTAGATACGCAACTACTTCGATATTCTCTGCCATTTCTGCAAGTTGTAGTGCGGTATATTCGCCTTTATAAGACACGCTTGCACCTTTATCACCAGTAGCTTCACCACCGCTAAATGATCATTCTCAGCAGCAGCTTGTAGCGCACTATAGCCTTCCTCATCGGTCTGGTTCGGATTAGTGCCCTCTGCCAATAGCTGCTCGACTTATTCCACATCACCAAGAGAAGCCCAATATACCAGCTCAGGAAGATGAAGTTCTTCATCGTCTTCAGGAAGTGGAGAGAAAGCGTTGAGCTTCATAGGAATGACTCTGTTTTTCAGGTTATAAGCATCATTAAAAACTAAATTTTGTGAGGTATTTACCTGAAATTCTATAGGAACCTAA
>DAOMAH010000381.1:0-1766 GCA_035426725.1 Acinetobacter sp. | reverse complement strand
GGAGAGCTTTTACTCGTCGTTTCTCCTCAGTTTAATGCCAATGCTATTCAGGATTTTCACCAGCTGAGAGCCACAATGTCGCTGCAGTATGCCGTGTTTGATATGCACGACGACTTTTAAGACCTAAAAATCTTAATAATGGATGCCATACGCGTCGATTCACTAAGCGATAGTCCAATGGGTTGCCATTTCGCATAGAAAAAACGAATTCAGAGCGGTTCTTGACCATTTTCTTTTGTTCTAAGAGTGCTTGATACACACGCTCACTCATTTGAATGCCACGGTCTGATCCAAAGGTTTTGGTATCACCAAGTTTGCCGTTGACTAATGCTTCTTTGATATAGATCTCACGCCGTTGAAAATTCACGTTTTGCCAACGTAGACCATCGATTTCACTGGTACGCATACCTGTGAAGAAGCGAACGGTGTAGTACGGTTTAAAGTCATCACGCACAGTCTCTATGATCTTTTGCACCTCTTGTAGGGTAAAAGGTGTAACGTCAATGCGACTTTCCTTGAGATTCTTAATATTTTTATAAGGCGAAACAAAGTTGTATCGTTCCGCTGCTTCATTAAGTATCATACGTAAAGGTGTCATGATCTGATTGATTCGGGATGCCTTCAGGCTTGCTTGTTTTAAACCGTAATTCACTTTGCCGAGAGAGGAACGGAATTCAAGCAAGTCTGGCTTCTTTATCTGATCTAAGCACTGATGGCCTAATGCAGGGATCAAATAATTATTTAAAATAATCAGTACCTTTTCCTGGTAGGAACTGCGCCATTCAATTTTTTTCTCATCAAACCAAATATGCGCAAAATCCTTAAATAGGGGTGTTGATGAGCTCAGTACAGCTTTACGTTGCTGTATCTCACTAAACTGTGCAACTCGTTTGCTTTTAGGAAAATACTTTGCATACTCGAACGTCCCTAAAGTAATTTCTGCTTCAAGCTGTTCTAAACGTTTCTTTAAAAGTTTACGGTTTTGGGCCGTATCTTCGAGATTGGTTGTTTCTCTGCACCGTACACCTTGATAGCGGAAGTCGACAACGAGCTTTCCATAACGTTCTTGAATATTCGCCATATGCAGGACTCCTTATTGCAAAGTGGTTAGCCCTAGGCTGGTGAATTTCAACATATCTTCTTCGATACGTTCCCATACAAACAAAATTTTGCGTCCACCGAATGGGCGGATGTAATGAATGCCCTCAAGGAAAATACTGTCCTTAAGTTGGTTACGGATGGTACGTGGGTCGTAATGAATTTTTTCAGCCAACTGTTGGGCTGTCATATAGGTGTATGTCATAATGATATTCCTGTAAAACTTCATCGGATGTGGAGATAAATTACATCCTTGAAGATAAATTAACTCTAAAATTGCTCAAATGCAATGAAAAAGTAATCGGATTAGAGGAATTTATTGTGATTATTTGTAAACTTCCAACTCTTTTGGCTGAAAGAAGGATGAGGGTAGCAGATCTTATCCGTGGTACTGGTATTAATAAAACCACATTGCATAAGCTTTATAATGGAGATTTGACACGAATAGATTTTGATACTATTGATCGGGTATGTGATTTTTTAGATATACAGGTTGGGGAGTTATTTATATTTGAGCGGACTAATGATTTGTTAGCGCAGTCAAATAATAGAGATACCGATGATGAATAATAAAATAGATAATCAATAATTTTTTGTGTAATTACATGATAGGGGCTTGGTCATACAGATTCGGCCAACTTAGAAAGTAGCGCGTAAAAAAATAGAGT
>DAOMAH010000380.1:0-1770 GCA_035426725.1 Acinetobacter sp. | reverse complement strand
CTTTTTGTAGAAGCTTTTGTACAATGTTTTCAACATCTTCACCGACATAACCGGCTTCGGTAAGTGTCGTGGCATCAGCCATAGCAAAAGGAACATCAAGAAGACGGGCCATGGTTTGCGCAAGCAAGGTTTTACCCGAACCCGTTGGTCCTACTAATAAGATATTACTTTTCGCAATTTCAACAGCATCGTCGTGTATATGTCCACCATGTGTCGCTTTAA
Organism: Acinetobacter sp.; assembly: GCA_035426725.1. Taxonomy (GTDB): domain Bacteria; phylum Pseudomonadota; class Gammaproteobacteria; order Pseudomonadales; family Moraxellaceae; genus Acinetobacter. Next base: position 1,548 of record DAOMAH010000380.1, on the reverse strand, counting down.
GACGTTTATAGTGGTTATAGACAGCAACTGACAAGGTTTTCTTTGCCACATCTTGACCAATGACATATTGATCTAGTGCCGCACGAATTTCGTGAGGTTTAGGTAAGGGTTTTGCAGCCCAGTCACCCGACTCAACTTGTTGACTGGTTTGCACCAAGTCTAAGCATACGTCCACACATTCATTACAGATGTACGCGTCCTCGCCTGCAATCAGTTTCCCAACTTCAGACTGCGTTTTACCGCAAAATGAACAATGCTTTTGTCCTTGAGGATGTTCGGACATATTCACTCCAATTCTAAACTTTTAAAACTTATGGACGTTTAGATAACACTTCGTCCACGAGACCATATTCTTTTGCAGCTTGCGCTGTCATAAAGTTATCACGGTCAGTATCACGTGCCACAGTTTCATAGTCTTGACCACTGTGCTCTGCCATTAAACGGTTTAAACGTTCATTAATAAACAGAATTTCACGTGCATGAATTTCAATATCAGATGCCTGACCACGGAAACCACCTAACGGTTGGTGGATCATGACACGTGCATTTTCAAGGCAATAACGTTTACCCTTCGCACCTGCATTCAGCAAGAAAGCACCCATTGATGCTGCTTGCCCCATACAGTAAGTCACAACATCTGGTTTAATAAATTGCATGGTATCGTAAATCGCCATACCCGCAGTCACCGAACCACCTGGTGAGTTAATGTAAAGATGAATATCTTTATCTGGGTTTTCCGCTTCTAAAAACAACATTTGCGCGACAATCAAATTCGCCATGTTATCTTCAACTTCACCAGTCATAAAAATGACGCGTTCACGCAAAAGACGTGAATAAATGTCAAATGAACGTTCACCGCGAGATGACTGTTCTACAACCATTGGAACTAAGGCATTATCGATAGTTGGAATATACATACGTTTACTTATTCCTAAATTTTTTGTTACTCAACTCATAGTCACAATATGAGGGATAATTGCTGAAAATGCAAAATATTCCCAATTAAATAACAGATATTTTTTGCATAAGCTTTATGAATGCAAAGCCTTTTAAAAAAACCAGATCACAATAAAAAAGGCGCTCAAAGCGCCTTTTTTACTTTAGCTAAACTTAGCCTTGTTGACGAGCTTGTTGCTCTTTCAATAAGTCTTCGTAGCTTACAGCAGTATCCGTTACTTTAGCAGACGCTAAGATGTGATCAACCACTTGGTCTTCTAACACAACAGCTTCGATTTGCGAACGTTGTTGTTTGTCATTTTTGAAGTATTCGATCACTTCAGCTGGATCTTCATAAGAAGAAGCCATGTCTTCGATGTAAGCATCAACACGTGCTTGATCTACTTCGATTTTAGCATCAGCTAAAACTTTGCTTACCAATACGCCTAATTTTACAGATTTTTCAGCTTGTTCTTTGAACAACTCATCTGGAAGCATGCTTGAGTCAAATGCTTTCGCACCTTGAGCACCAAATTGCTGAGTGAACTGTTGGATCATTTGTTGACGTTGACGGTCAACTTCTTGAGCAACCATAGACGCAGGAAGTTCAAC
>DAOMAH010000379.1:0-1792 GCA_035426725.1 Acinetobacter sp. | reverse complement strand
CTGGTATTGTGAAATTCAATTGGCGTGACTGCACGAAAAGCACGTGGTTTTAATAGTTCTAAGTCAGTTCGCCCATCGACCGAGGTGGCATAACAAATTTCACCCTGTTGCGGATTTTTACCAAACCAAGTGTCTTTGGGTTGAATCACGGGGATATCAAACAGCGGCTCAGATAAACCATCAACTAGACCTGCAATCCATAAAGGCGTACTAATATATAAAGTCCCACGTTGACCTGCTGGAATATAAATTGGATCAACAGGTTTAATCACCACAGAACGATCGGCCAATCGCGGCATCAAATGAAAACTGCTTTGCGTGCTATGGAACATGTAGCGTTCGATTTTTGCAGGTGAGGGCATCGCAAATTCAATATCCGATAAAACCTGCCAAAGCTGTTCATAATCATGTTGGGCGTGTGGACGATGGTATTCCAAACGCCATTCTTTGATCCCACGAGTCAGCCGAAATAACAGCGATCCAAATTGCCAAGCTTTGGCTTGTTGAATCTCAAAATGTTGTTCACCCCACCATTTTAAAGTGTCTGAATGCGCGGCTTGGATTGGATTATTTGGGGACAAGATGCAAAATTCCTTGGTGAGTATGAGAAACAGACTTCACGCTGCAATCTGCTTAGAGTACACTCAACCATCTTTATTATCATTATTTGTATGATGCAAATACTTAAACAAATACAAATACCTTATAGTTTTGCCAAAAGACATGGCGTTTTATTACGTTACGAAGGCGATCAAGTTTTTATTGTGCGACGCAAAGACACTGCGCGTATTGCTTTGCAGGAAGCACGCCGTATTTTGGGTAAATCGGCCAATGATCAGTTATGTACCGATCAAGAATTTCATGCCTTGCTCAGTTCGAGCTATGCAGGCGATACAGGCGAGTCGCAACAAGTTGCAGCAGGTTTGGAAGATCATCCTGATTTACTCAGTTTGGCAGATCAAGTTCCTGAAGCTGAAGATTTGATGGATCAGGAAGATGATGCGCCAATCGTTCGTTTAATTAATGCCTTACTGTCAGAAGCTATTCGGGTCAGCGCGTCTGATATTCACATCGAAGCCTTCGAGAAAAAACTTTCAGTACGCTTACGTGTAGATGGTCAATTGCGTGAAATCGTACAACCACGCCGTGAACTTGCACCGTTATTAGTTTCGCGTATTAAAGTCATGGCGAAACTGGATATTGCTGAAAAGCGAGTACCACAAGATGGCCGTATTTCATTGCGTTTAGCTGGACGTGAAGTCGATGTTCGTGTTTCGACTTTGCCGTCCTCACATGGTGAACGTGTAGTGATGCGTCTGCTTGATAAGCAAGCTGGGCGTTTAAACATGACCCATTTAGGCTTAATGCAGGATGACTATGCACGTTTAACCCAACTGGTACATCGTCCGCACGGCATTATTTTGGTGACTGGCCCTACAGGTTCAGGGAAAACTACGACTTTGTATGCGGCATTATCGGACTTAAACGATAATACACGGAATATTTTGACTGCCGAAGACCCGATTGAATATCAACTTGAGGGCATTGGGCAAACACAGGTCAATACCAAAGTCGATATGACCTTTGCTCGTGCATTGAAAGCCATGTTACGCCAAGACCCCGATGTGGTGATGGTTGGTGAAATTCGTGACCTTGAAACTGCCGAAATTGCTGTGCAAGCCTCACTCACAGGTCATTTGGTATTATCGACGTTGCATACCAATACTGCGATTGGTGCAGTGACACGTTTAAAAGATATGGGCATTGAGCCATTTTTATTGGCGAGCTCTTT
>DAOMAH010000378.1:0-1792 GCA_035426725.1 Acinetobacter sp. | reverse complement strand
TTGGGGAGTAGATTATCACTTATAGGCGTGGTCTAAAATCCTAGAACCACATCATAGTTATCTTTTGATACAACTTTGATAGAGTTATGTATTTTTAAAATATAGATGAAAAACAAATACATCCATTTTTAATACAAAATTGTTACGCAATTTCAGCACATTTTATTGTAACGATTTTTTTCAAAGATTCTTTGGTCGATTTAGTGTAAAATTATCAAAATTTTTTTAACGAAGGAAGATCATGTCTCAGCTTTCAACCCTCATTGAACAAGCATTTGAAGATCGTGCAAATTTTACTGCAGCAGATTGTCCAACTGAAATCCGTCAAGCCGTTGAAGAAGCATTGGCTGGTTTAGACAACGGTACATTACGTGTCGCTGAAAAAATCGAGGGTGAATGGGTCGTTCATCAATGGTTGAAAAAAGCAGTTTTGTTATCTTTTAAAATCAATGATAACAAGATAATTGAGTCGAATGATCTTCGCTTTTATGACAAAGTTGATACCAAATTCAATGGTTGGACTGAAGCGCAATTTAAAGAAGCTGGTGTACGTGTAGTACCACCTGCTGTTGCACGTAAAGGTAGTTTCCAAGCGAAAAACGTTATTTTGATGCCTTCTTATGTCAACATTGGTGCTTATGTCGATGAAGGCTCAATGGTTGATTCTTGGGCGACTGTAGGTTCATGTGCTCAAATTGGTAAAAATGTGCACTTGTCTGGTGGCGTTGGAATTGGTGGCGTTTTAGAGCCATTACAAGCAAACCCAACCATTATTGAAGATAACTGCTTTATCGGTGCCCGTTCTGAAATTGTTGAAGGCGTGATTGTTGAAGAAGGTTCAGTCATTTCAATGGGCGTTTTCATTGGTCAATCAACCAAGATTTTCGATCGTGAAACAGGTGAAGTTCATTACGGACGTGTTCCAGCAGGATCTGTTGTGGTTGCAGGTAGCCTTCCATCTAAATGCGGTACTTACAGCCTTTATGCTGCAATCATCGTGAAAAAAGTTGATGCTAAAACGCGTTCAAAAACCAGTTTGAATGACTTATTACGCACAGACTAATTTGTAATTTATTTGAAAATCCCCCTAAATCCCCCTTTAAAAAAGGGGGACTTTTTATTATGAATTTAAAGAAGTATTTAAATTCGTGATATCCACCTCTCATTAAGAGGTGTGCTGCAGTTATAGCAGTGCAAGGGAAATTCTTTGATATGACATGCGGCTTGTGTCATAACTGTTTTGTGGTGACTGATATGGCTTCCTTACGTTCTTCTGCAATTCCTGTCTCTGACCCTGCTGCGGGTTTACGCATCACTGAGATTTTTTATTCTTTGCAAGGTGAAGCAAATACCTTTGGTTTACCGACAGTGTTTATTCGCTTAACGGGTTGTCCACTCCGTTGCAGTTATTGTGATACCACTTATTCCTTTGAAGGTGGCGAACGTTTATCACTTGAACACATCATCGAAACAGCAAGCCAATATAAAACACCTTATATCTGTGTCACTGGCGGCGAACCGCTTGCACAACCAAATTGTTTGAACTTATTGCAACGCTTGTGTGATTTAGGTTTTGACGTTTCATTGGAAACCAGTGGCGCATTAGATGTGTCTAAAGTTGATACTCGCGTATCGAAAGTGTTGGATTTAAAAACACCGACTTCGAATGAAAATCATCGTAATCTATTCAGCAATCTTGACCATCTCACTCAGCACGATCAGATTAAATTTGTGATTTGTAATCGTGAAGATTACGACTGGTCAAAGCAACAGCTTGAACAATACCAGTTGC
>DAOMAH010000377.1:0-1796 GCA_035426725.1 Acinetobacter sp. | reverse complement strand
TGGGCAGGCTATTACTTTGGGTCAATTTTTGGGTTTTTCTTCTAGTGATAATTGACCGTTTTTAGGACGTTTTAAAGTCTAGAGCCTCAAAAAAATCGCAAACTTGGGTTTTTTGCTTTTTTTTGCCGCATTCTACATAATATTACACATCAAAAATGATTTATTATCTACAAAATATTTGTATACACATCAAAAGTGATATAATCATCACATGAACTTTGACTTTGCAACCGAACCAGAAATTAGAGCCGAACTAGGCAAGCGTCTGGCAGATATACGTATTGCTAGAGGTCTGTCACAATCGAAATTAGCCGCAAAAGCGGCTATTGGTATTGCCACGCTTCAACGCTTTGAGCAGGGGGAAGGGACAACGCTCAGCAATTTTATTCGTTTGGTGATGGCACTGGGCAAGATAGAAGACTTCAACACCTTATTGCAGTCTAGGACTCTCACGATTGATGCACTAGAACAGCAGCATGCCCTGAAGGGGCGTAAGCGCGCATCGCGCAAACATACCGAATAACAAGCTATTGCTTTCCTTAAATTTTATGCAAAAAACACTCTATAAACTGCACGTTTACTATAATGGTTGGGGGGAGCACTGGTTGCTCGGAACGCTGGCATCGGATGGGAAGCAAACACTTTTTGAATACTCAAGCAACGCCATTGCTAAAGGTTTAGAGCTTTCCCCTCGTTACTTGATGCTTTCAAATCAAACCTATAGTTTTCCAACGCAGCCACTCCAATTAGCGGGTCTTTTTGCAGATAGTTTGCCAGATGGTTGGGGCATGCTCTTGATGGATCGTTATTTTAAGAAATATCAGGGACGTGAACCGTATCAAATTCATCCTTTTGAACGACTTGCTTTTCTTGGGGAACATACCATGGGGGCACTGTCTTATATGCCCACAATGGACATTGATAGCCAAACAGCTGCCCTGAATTTTTTTGACTTGGCAGATGCCATTGTGCAGGTACAACAAGATCAAGATACCAAAGTACTCGCCGAACTGGCACTCACTGGCGGATCACCTCAAGGAGCTCGGCCAAAAGCATTGGTATATTACCAGCCAACAACACGGCAAATGAGTACAAAGCCTTTTGACGGGGCTGAAGCATGGCTAGTGAAGTTTCCTGCACAACATGAACATCCTGAAGTATGTGCCATTGAAGCCGCTTATTTGCAAATCGCGCAGGTATGTGGTCTGGACGTGCCAGACTTTCAATTTTTATCTGTGAATAATGCATTAAATGCTTTGGTCATTAAACGCTTTGACCGACAAGGCGACATACGCATTCCTATGCACAGCCTCGCGGGCGCACTGCATGCCAACTTTCGTATTCCCGATTGTAGTTATAATATTTTTCTGCGTATGACGCGGTTTATGACCAAGAGTGAAACCGAAGTGCAAAAAGCATTTGCGCAATGTGTTTTTAATGTGTGTATGCACAACCGAGATGATCACACCAAAAACTTTTCTTATCTGATGAATTCACGTGGGGAGTGGATGCTCTCTCCTGCCTATGACCTAACCTTTAATTCGGGATTAAATGGTCACCACCAAATGGATATTGAAGGCGAAAGCTTATATCCAGCACGAGAACATTTGCTGGCTTTGGCAAAAAATGCGGGATTAACTCTTCGTCTTTGCACCCAAACCATAGATCATATCGTGGGGATGACGCATCAGGCGGGTGACATACTCAAGCAATACCCAATCAGGTCGTCCACCGTAGAAACGATCACGGCAGTGATTAAAACCAATATCAATCGAATCAAGACATAAAATTTAAAA
>DAOMAH010000376.1:0-1800 GCA_035426725.1 Acinetobacter sp. | reverse complement strand
AAAGTATCTGACAAAATTATCAATTGAAAATGCGTGCGAACCCACTCAACAAATTCTTTTGCACCTTCAAACGGCCCCATGTCTGCAATCACAGCTTGAATATCATTTAATCCCAAACCATGTTGTTTTAAAATATTTAAACGTTGGGTCATGAGTACATCGTAATCAGGAATATCACGCGTGGTTGCTTCGAGTTCTTTAATTCCTGTTTTCTTTGCAAAGTTAATCCAGATTTCTGGGACTAAAACCCCTTCAAGGTCTAGACATACGATTTCCATGAATGCTTCCAATGTTTTGTAAAAATTGCTGTATCATACCATTATCATTTTCAATTTTGCGCTGTTGTTGAATAAAACGATTTTATTCTGCCAAATTAACGTCGATGGCAATGCCAATCTGTTGCCTAGAATGATTTACAATTGTGCCCAAGCCTATCGCCAGGAACACCCATGACTGTTATTCCGACTATTGACCTTGTAGATGCGCTCGCTGCTGAATATGCAGATAAATCACCACGAGAAATTCTAGAACTTGCCTTAAACCAGTCAGGCGAAATTGCCATTTCATTCTCAGGTGCAGAAGATGTGGTGTTAATTGATATGGCTTCTCGCATCGGTAAACCGTTCCGTGTTTTTAGTTTAGATACTGGCCGTTTGCATGCAGAAACCTATCAATTTATTGAAACTGTTGGCAAACATTACAACATTAATATCGAAATTTGTTTTCCTGAAGCAGAAGCGGTTCAGCAATTAGTCAATCAAAAAGGCCTATTTAGCTTTTATCAAGATGACCATCAGGAATGTTGTGGGATCCGTAAAGTGAAACCTTTGCGTAAAAAATTGGCGACATTGGACGGTTGGATCACTGGACAACGTAAAGATCAAAGCCCAACACGTAGTGACGTTCCCGTGGTACAAGCCGATGTTGGTTTTTCTGGTGAAGGTAAACAACTGATTAAATATAACCCGCTTGCCAACTGGAGTAGTGCGGATGTATGGAGTTATATCCGTATGATGGAAATTCCATATAATCCATTACATGAGCGCGGTTTTATTTCAATTGGCTGCGAACCCTGTACCCGCCCCGTACTTCCGAACCAACATGAACGTGAAGGTCGTTGGTGGTGGGAAGAAACAACCCATAAAGAATGCGGATTGCATTCAGGTAATCTCAAAAAGTAATAAAAAGCCAATAAGCATAGCAAAACCACTGATTCATCAGTGGTTTATTTTTCCACACTTAACTTTACAAAGTCATATTTTAATCCTGCCAAACAGTATATACTTCAAAAACGGTTCAATAATTCTAATAAGAGCTCTAAGAGTATCTTATAAAAAATGCAAAGAGAGGCTATATTCATGCGCCCATTACACCCAATCGATTTCATTTTTCTTTCTTTAGAGAAAAGACAGCAACCTATGCATGTAGGTGGCTTGTTTTTATTTGAGATTCCAGAAAATGCATCGCCTACTTTCGTTCATGACCTAGTTCAAGATATCCGCCAATCAAAAAGTATTCCTGTTCCACCATTCAACAACCAGCTCAATGGGCTATTTTGGGGAGAGGATGAAGAGTTCGATATTGACCACCATTTCCGCCATATTGCCTTACCAAAACCAGGCCGTATCCGTGAATTGCTGGTCTATATCTCGCAACAACATAGCTCACTGCTTGATCGTGCAAAACCACTTTGGACCTGCGATGTGATTGAAGGAATCGAAGGAAATCGTTTTGCGATGTATTTCAAAATTCATCATGCGATGGTCGATGGCGTTGCAGGTATGCGTTTAGTGGAAAAAT
>DAOMAH010000375.1:0-1807 GCA_035426725.1 Acinetobacter sp. | reverse complement strand
TCGTTGCCTGAATTTTTGGACGTTCAACCGCAGCAACACCATACTTTTCTACTTTCTTATTCATTGCACAGTACCTCAAATAGTAAAAGCCCTACCACAACGATAGAGCTTTTCTTTGAACATTACAAGGTGATAGGTTAACCCACATTCCCTTCCAAGAAATCCTGCGCAAAACGCTGTAATACACCGCCCGCTTCATACACAGAAACTTCCTCAAGCGTATCTAGGCGACAAGTCACAGGCACTTCAACAATCTCTTCTTTACCATCCGCCGTCGAGCGTTCAATCACCAAAGTTAAGTCAGAACGTGGTGAGATATTACCAATCACGCTATACAGCTCCGTACCATCCAACTTTAAGGTCTTACGATTCACACCTGCTTTAAACTCAAGCGGTAATACGCCCATACCGACCAAATTGGTGCGGTGAATACGCTCAAAACCTTCAGCCACGATTGCTTCAACACCTGCAAGACGGACACCTTTCGCCGCCCAATCACGGCTTGAACCCTGACCATAATCCGCACCTGCGACAATAATCAACGGTTGCTTACGGCTCATATAGGTTTCAATCGCTTCCCACATGCGCATCACTTCGCCTTCAGGCTCGACACGCGCTTTCGAACCTTGTTTAATCGTGCCATCTGAACGAACCACCATTTCATTAAACAATTTCGGGTTGGCAAATGTTGCACGTTGCGTGGTGAGATGGTCGCCACGATGGGTTGCGTATGAGTTAAAGTCTTCCTCAGGCACGCCCATTTTCGCCAAATATTCGCCTGAAGCACTGTCTAACACAATCGCATTCGATGGTGAAAGATGATCGGTGGTGATGTTATCTCCCAAGATCGCAAGTGGACGCATGTTGCTTAAGGTACGTGGTGCAGCCAACGCGCCTTCCCAATACGGTGGACGGCGAATATAGGTACTTTGTGGACGCCAGTCATATAACGGACTTTCCGCTTCTGCATTGACACCCAAATCAAACATCGGAATGTAGATTTTACGGAATTGTTCAGGCTTCACTGCTTCTTTGACCAGTGCATCAATTTCCGCATCAGAAGGCCAAATGTCTTTCAGGTAAATTGGATTGCCATCTTTGTCATTTCCGAGCGAATCGGTTTCGATGTCAAAGCGAATCGTCCCCGCAATCGCATAGGCAACTACGAGCGGCGGAGAAGCCAAGAAGGCTTGTTTTGCATAAGGATGAATACGCCCATCAAAGTTACGGTTACCCGAAAGTACCGCCGTTGCATACACGTCACGATCAATAATTTCTTGCTGAATCACTGGATCAAGTGCGCCTGACATTCCATTACAGGTGGTACATGCATACGCCACGATGCCAAAACCTAATTTCTCAAGGTCTTTGAGTACACCTGCTTCTTCAAGATACAGCGCAGCCGCTTTAGACCCTGGTGCAAATGATGATTTCACCCACGGTTTACGGATTAAACCCAGTTCATTGGCTTTACGTGCAAGCAAGCCTGCTGCTACGGTGTTGCGTGGGTTTGAGGTATTGGTACAGGAGGTAATCGCTGCAATGATAATCGCACCATCAGGAATTAAACCCTCTGCTTCTTGCGCACGTGCAGCATCCAAATTCCCTGCAATGCCTTTTGCTTTCAAGTCACTGGTCGATACACGTGCATGCGGATTCGATGGCCCAGCGATGTTCCGTGTGACGGTTGAAAGATCGAAACGAAGCACCCGTGGATACTGCGCCTCAGTCATATCTGATGCCCAAAGCCCAATTTCTTTGGCATAGGTTTCCACCAGTTGAACTTGTTCCGCTTCACGACCTGTCA
>DAOMAH010000374.1:0-1811 GCA_035426725.1 Acinetobacter sp. | reverse complement strand
TTTTATTTTCTTAGCATTTTTTTGTATATGTGTCTTCCAATCAAGCATCTAAGAATTTAAGTTCGAATCCCCTTAATTTAAGATAAGTTTGCTAAATTATGCATTTCGAGGGAGTAGAGGAAATGATAGCTACATTTTTTTTAGTTGTTTGGATGTAAAACCCTTGTAGTTCTTATTTCTGACTCCATAATATCAACTAGAAAAAAGTAACTTATTTTAAATAATCAGGATTAGAGAGTTTATTCATGTTGGCAAGTCTGATCGGAGGTGTCTTCGGTACTAAAAATGAGCGTGAGCTCAAACGTATGCGTAAAATTGTAGAACAAATTAACGCACTTGAACCGACGATATCCGCACTTAGCGATGCAGACCTCTCTGCAAAAACTCCAGTATTTAAACAACGTTTTAAAGATGGCGAAAATTTAGATAAATTATTACCAGAAGCCTTTGCTGTCTGCCGTGAAGCTGCAAAACGTGTCATGGGCATGCGTCATTATGATGTGCAGTTGATTGGTGGTATTACCTTACACGAAGGTAAAATTGCTGAAATGCGTACGGGTGAAGGTAAAACCCTCATGGGTACTTTGGCGTGCTATCTCAATGCATTAAGTGGTCAAGGCGTACACGTCATTACTGTGAATGACTATTTGGCGCAGCGTGATGCTGAATTAAACCGTCCATTATTTGAATTTTTAGGTCTAAGCATTGGCGTGATTTATTCAATGCAAATGCCGAGTGATAAGTCTCAAGCGTATAACTCAGATATTACCTATGGTACCAACAACGAATTTGGTTTCGATTATTTACGTGACAACATGGTGTTTTCTCTACAAGAGAAAAAACAGCGTGGTTTAAGCTATGCCATTATCGATGAAGTCGATTCAATCCTGATTGATGAAGCGCGTACGCCGTTGATTATTTCTGGGCAAAGTGAAGATTCATCACATCTGTACCAACTCATCAACAATATTCCACCAACACTTCGAGCGCAAAAAGAAGAAAAAGTGGCCGATGGTGGACATTTTTGGGTTGATGAAAAACAACGTTCAGTTGAAATGACAGAAGTCGGTTTTGAAACTGTTGAACAAAAACTGATTCAAATGGGTTTGTTGGCAGAAGGCGAAAGTCTTTATTCAGCAACCAATTTAAACTTGGTGCATCACGTCACTGCGGCAATTCGTGCCCATAATCTTTATCAAAAGAACGTGCATTACATTATTGGCGTGAATCCACAAACACAAAATGAAGAAGTCATTATTGTGGATGAAAGCACGGGTCGTACCATGCCTGGTCGTCGTTGGTCAGAAGGTTTGCATCAGGCGGTTGAAGCCAAAGAAAACATGGAAATTCAACCTGAAAACCAGACACTTGCCACCACGACATTCCAGAACTATTTCCGACTTTATAAAAAGCTTTCAGGTATGACAGGTACTGCCGATACCGAAGCATCGGAAATGAAAGAAATTTATGGTTTGGATGTGGTGATTATTCCAACGCATCGACCAATGATTCGTGCCGATCACAACGACTTAATTTATTTAAATCGTAACGGTAAATACAGTGCGATTATTGAAGAAATTACCAATATTCGTCAGCAAGGTGTTGCGCCAATTTTGATTGGTACAGCAACCATTGAAGCCAGTGAAATTTTATCGGCAAAATTATTGCAAGCAGGTATTCATCACGAAGTCTTGAATGCAAAACAACACGAACGCGAAGCCGATATTATTGCACAAGCAGGTAGCCCAAATGCGGTCACCATTGCCACCAACATGGCGGGTCGTGGTACAGATATTTTGCTCGGTGGTAAC
>DAOMAH010000373.1:0-1817 GCA_035426725.1 Acinetobacter sp. | reverse complement strand
GGTCATAGAGAATTTAGCTAAATTTCGGTAAAATATTCCGATCAAATGATAAATAAATAGAGAGTCCATTATGGCGGATGCAAATGCGGTCAAAGTTCCTCACGTTCTCGTGATTATGGATGGTGTCGGACATCGTGAAGCGACTGATGACAACGCTTATCTCGCGGCAAAAACACCGCATTTGACTGCAATGAAAGCCAAGCATCCAAATAGTTTAATCTCTGGTTCAGGTGAAGATGTTGGCTTGCCAGATGGTCAAATGGGCAACTCTGAAGTCGGACACATGAATTTAGGTGCAGGACGTGTGCTGTATCAAGATTTCACCCGCATTACCAAAGATATTCGTACGGGCGATTTCTTTGAACATGAAGTTCTGATTGATGCTGTCGAAAAAGCGAAAGCAGCGCAAGGCGCAGTGCATATTTTGGGCTTACTTTCACAAGGTGGTGTTCATTCACATGAAGATCATATCGTGGCAATGTGTGAACTGGCACTCAAACGCGGTGCAACGGTTTATTTACATGCCTTTTTAGATGGTCGTGATACACCGCCACGCAGCGCAAAACCATCCTTAGAAAAATTAGATGCTTTATTCGCACAATATCCAAATCAAGGTCGAATCGTCTCCATGATTGGGCGTTATTTTGCCATGGATCGTGATAATCGTTGGGATCGGGTAGAACAAGCCTATCGCTTAATGACAGAGGGTGAAGCATTCCGTGTGGTCAATTCAGCGGTTGAAGGTTTAGCACAAGCCTATGCAGCAGAAGAAAATGATGAATTTGTTAAAGCCACGCGTATTGGTGACATTGCCAAAGTACAAGATGGCGATAGTATTGTATTTATGAATTTCCGTGCCGATCGTGCGCGTGAAATTACGCGTGCTTTTGTCGAAAAAGACTTTGCTGGATTTACACGTAAAGTCGTTCCAAAGCTCTCTAAATTTGTCATGTTGACTCGCTATCAAGCCAGTATTGATGCACCTGTTGCGTATATGCCGCAAGAATTGAAAAACTCTATTGGTGAATATCTTTCAAGTTTAGGTAAAACCCAATTGCGTATTGCCGAAACTGAAAAATATGCGCACGTCACCTTCTTCTTTAGTGGCGGACGTGAAGATGAATATGTCGGTGAAAAGCGTATTTTGATTCCATCACCGAACGTTGCTACCTATGATCTACAGCCTGAAATGAGTGCGCCTGAAGTGACTGATGAATTGGTCAATGCCATTAATTCAGGTGAATTTGATTTATTGGTCGTGAATTATGCCAATGGCGACATGGTGGGGCACACGGGTGTTTTTGATGCGGCAGTTAAAGCGGTTGAAACCGTAGATACGTGTTTAGGGCGAGTTTACGATGCAGTCATGGCAAACAAAGGGCATATGTTAATTACTGCGGATCATGGTAATGTAGAGCAAATGCATGATCACGATAGCGGACAAGTGCATACGCAACACACCACTGAATTGGTGCCATTTATTTATGTTGGGCCAACGCAAGCCGTAATTTCTGAAGGTGGCGTATTGGCGGATGTTGCACCGACTTTGCTGCATTTAATGCATCTTCCAGTTCCTCAAGAAATGCAAGGCAGAAACTTAATTACATTACAACAATAAGGTAAGCCAATGACTCAACACAACAACTTCTACCGTGCTTTATGTGCCAGTGTGTTGATGTGTTGGGGGCATAGTTTGTATGCCGCACCGAACAATGCTGCGGCATGGGTCGAGGATGGAACGTCTGATCGAACAGAAATTCCAATCGAGTCTATTCAGCAGTTTGTGCAGGTATATGGCATTGTTCGAGAGAACTATG
>DAOMAH010000372.1:0-1817 GCA_035426725.1 Acinetobacter sp. | reverse complement strand
CATAAAGTCGAGTTTTGACTTTTGGTAATTGGTTGGCACGAAGTCGTGCTTCGCTCATGCGTTCGGTGGTTAAAGGATGAGTAAACCAAAAATCTGGCAAAAAACTAATTCGACTGGTCGCACGATGCATGGTTTCAAAGAAATCTGCCATGCTTTGAGGGTTGTACCCAGCTGAATACATAAATTGCATACCAATACGGTCTGCTTCACGTTCTTGATTACGACTGTAGCTCAACTGTTTGTCCATCAGTGCAGCCTGTGTACCCAATATGACTGCTGAACCCACATCGCTATTCGCTTGAGAAGCAATTGCTGCCCCGACAATAATGCCAGCCAATGCCAATAAGCCTTGTCCCTTAAATTCCTCTTGAGAACGGCTATAATGTCGTTGTGACACATGCGCAATTTCATGCGCCATGACTCCTGCAATTTCATCTAAATTCTTGGCAGAGGTGATTAAGCCCGTGTTTAGTGCAAATAATCCGCCAGGAACCGCAAAGGCATTAATTTGAGGATCTTTGATGACGACTAGACCGATGGGTTGACCTAATTGAGTTTGGCTGAGAATACCTGAAAATACTTGAAAGAATTGATCTTCCAACCATGCATCTTGAATTGTTGGCATTTGCCGATGCACTTCACGGTAGACTTTTTCTCCAATCAATTTTTCTTTTTGCTGATCGAGCAGACCAATTCCACTACCAATATCAGGAGCTTCGGATTGCCCTGTAATTTTGGGTAAAATAATTTGCGTATGTGTCAGTTGAGTAGTGACCAATAAGCCACAAGTCAGTAGCAATGTTTTCAATGATTTCTCGAAAACTTTCAAATGAATAACAGGACTATAGCATTGAAAATAAGCGATATTTGCAACGAAATGTTATAAACATAGTGAATCTATATTTTCCACACTCGTTGCAAACGATCTCTCTTATTTTTTAGGGATATAACGCTGATCTATACTAAAATCATCAGGAAATTTCGGATTAATCTCTGCATAAAATGCCATGATTTCGGTCATATCTTTTTCAAAATCTCCCGTAGGATATACAATTTTGCCCACGCCCGTTTTTTTCTTCGCATAATCCATATAGGCTAATGCAATCGGCACGCCTGCTGTCATTGCTACATGATAAAAGCCTGTTTTCCATTGCTCTTGTTTTGCACGAGTTCCTTCTGGCGTTACGATCATGACCAATTTAGGGTGATTTTTAAATAAATCGCTCATCAATTGAACCATGCTCGGTCTTGGTTGCCCTTCTTCTTTAGAACTACGATCAACACCTATTCCGCCTAACGCGCGTACAAACGGCCCAAAAGGAAGTTTCATATAACTGTCTTTAATGGTGAGGCGAACATTCACACCCAGTGCCTTGAGTGCCAAACGTGCATACAAAGCATCCCAATTACTGGTGTGAGGTGCTGCAATCATGACACACTGATCAATATTTAAATCCCAATGATTGTCGATTTCCCAACCCATCAGATTTAAACTTTGCTCAGCTAATTTTTCAAACACAGGCCGCCCCTAAAAATAAAATTTTAAAAATACATTTGTATATTATATATCTTTACTGGATGAATCTGCATAAAGAATTATCAATTATTTAAAGTTTGGATTGACCAAATAACGTGGTGTCTTATTCTCTAAAGCATCAACGAGGTTTTGATAGGCAAGTTGCGCCATTTTCTTTCTGGTTTGTGCAGTTGCAGATCCAATATGTGGTGTAGTCACAATATTCGGCAGTTCAAATAAAGCGGATGATTGCAAGGGTTCTTTGGCATACACATCTAAGCCTGCCGCAAAAATTTTATTA
>DAOMAH010000371.1:0-1841 GCA_035426725.1 Acinetobacter sp. | reverse complement strand
TAACCATTGTTCCCAGTGATAATACTCTGGGGTACAAGTTGCAAATTCGCGATCCCAATCGACAGATAAGCCCAACTTTTTGAGTTGATCACGCATATAAGCGATATTTTCAAAAGTCCATTTTGCTGGCGCAACTTGATGTGCAATCGCTGCATTTTCAGCAGGTAAGCCAAATGCATCCCAGCCCATTGGTTGTAATACTGTTTCGCCTTTTAAACGGTAAAAACGACTGATTACGTCGCCAATCGTATAGTTTCGCACATGACCCATGTGTAGTTTGCCACTTGGATAGGGAAACATCGAAAGGATATAGCGATGTTTGCCCTCGACCGTGTCGGCAACTTTAAAAACTTTACGGTTTTCCCAGTCCTGTTGAACTTGAGATTCAATAGCACTGGCTTGATATTCGGCGTCGATATGAGAAGTCGTCATAGAAGTAGGCGATGCAACAAAAAGTGGAATTAATATTGCTGCACAGCATAGCGCAAAATAAGGTCAAATGTCAGTGATTCATTGGCGATTTTATCGTGCGAGTGGGCGGCGGTGTTGTCCACTCACACAACAATATTGGCTAAATATTAACGATCAGAAACTGCACTTGCTGGAGGTGCGCTTGGCACGACAGAACGTTGTGTTGCTGCTTCAGTCGCTTGGTTCGCCCGTTGAGTTGCTTCTTGTGCAGTACGAGCCGCCTGTTGAGCAGCATCCTGGGGAGTTTGCGCTTCATTGGTATGTTGCGTTTCTGGTGCTGAATAAACGGATGAACCATAAGTTGCAATTTTATCTAAACGTTTTGCACCTTTAGGCGGTGGCGTGGTGGTGTAATGCGTTGAGCCGTTTGCATCGACCCATTTATAGTATTGCTGAGCTTGAGTTTGCGTTGTGCATAAGAAAACACAAGCGGCTAACGCGGCACATAAGCTAGCTTTAACGTGAGTGAATTTCATTTTTGATCTCTCCATGAGTATGTTGTAGATATTCGAGCATCGTATTTTTATACGATTTACAATGCCTATATTTAAGGCGAAAGAAAATAGTTTTTTGATAAATGGACGTTAAATAAGACTAAATTACGTTACGGCATAAGTTTAAAAAAACAACAGCTAAAAAATATTATAGAAAATCCTTTTCTTTGTCCTTGACTTTGTGTATGAAAGCAACAAAAATGCTTGCTTTAGTTTTATATGCGCTTATTCGATCACCCTTCGAATAAATGACATGGCGAGCAATAGGCATTCTTTCTAGCCGAAAGAATGATTTTTAAAATATGTTTATCCCAGCATATTTTGATTCAAAATGTAAAAACAGTTTATACGGCTGATGAGTCAGAAAATTTTTCCTATTGCAGCGAAAACGAGTAGAATACGCACACTTAAAAAGTGCATAAGTTAATGAATGAAATATCATTTATGTCTCCCATAAATGATGTCAATACTAGGGTGAATCACGTTGGAACTTTTATCTGGTGGTGAAATGCTCGTTCGCGCTCTTGCGGACGAAGGCGTAGAGCATCTTTTTGGATACCCAGGCGGCGCAGTTTTACATATCTATGACGCGCTCTTTCAGCAAGACAGAATTAATCATTACCTCGTACGTCACGAGCAAGCTGCTGGTCATATGGCAGATGCTTATTCGCGCGTAACGGGTAAAACGGGTGTTGTGCTTGTGACTTCAGGTCCGGGCGCGACCAACACCGTAACGCCAATCGCAACGGCTTATATGGACTCAATCCCAATGGTGATTTTGTCTGGACAAGTGGCGAGTCATTTAATTGGTGAAGATGCATGCCAAGAAACCGATATGGTCGGAATTTCGCGTCCAATCGTAAAGCATAGTTTCCA
>DAOMAH010000370.1:0-1846 GCA_035426725.1 Acinetobacter sp. | reverse complement strand
CTGACTTTTTCAGCATCTTGCTCAGGCATGATCTGAACACAGAGTTTCCATTTAGGATAATCGCCACGTTCAATCGCTTCATATAAATCACGTTGATTGCTTTCACGGTCTTGCGCGACCACTGCAGCAGCTTCGTCATCTGTTAAGTTTTTAATGCCTTGTTGGGTGCGGAAGTGAAATTTCACCCAAAAACGTTCATTGGCAGCATTAATAAAACTATAGGTATGACTGCTAAAGCCATGCATGTGACGATAACTAGCAGGAATACCACGATCGGACATCACAATGGTGACTTGATGTAAGGCTTCGGGTAATAGCGTCCAAAAATCCCAATTATTGGTGGCGCTACGAAGATTGGTTTTTGGGTCACGTTTGACCGCTTTATTTAAGTCGGGGAATTTACGGGGATCACGCAGGAAGAATACGGGCGTATTATTACCGACCATATCCCAGTTGCCTTCCTCGGTATAAAATTTTAATGCGAAACCACGAATATCACGTTCAGCATCGGCTGCACCACGTTCACCTGCCACCGTAGTAAAGCGTGCAAACATCTCCGTTTTTTTGCCAATTTCACTAAAAATCTTCGCGCGGGTATATCGGCTAATATCATGGGTGACGGTGAATGTACCAAATGCGCCCGAACCCTTGGCATGCATTCGTCGTTCAGGAATGACTTCACGGACAAAATTAGCGAGTTTTTCATTCAGCCATAAATCTTGAGCAAGTAAGGGACCTCTTGTGCCTGCTGTCATACTATTTTGATTGTCGACTACAGGTGCACCAAAGTCTGTGGTGAGGTGACTAAAAGGGCACTTTTTATCATCTTGGCTCATGTTTTTCTCCCTGTAGATGATGCATGAATCACATCATCTCGTTGATTTAATTATTCAAAAAGCGATCGCGTTAAATTACGTATAGACAAAACCTATGCTTTATCGTTTTACTCTAGGCGCATATTGGTGGTTTTTCCAATGGATTAAACAAAATGTTATAAATGATTTATTCGATGCATGACATCCATCCAAGTTCAACGGCAATGTTGAGCTGAGAGGAGGTCTGAATATTTAGAATGTATAAAATAAAAGTTTTGTTGTGATTTTCAGGCATTCACCAAACGGTTTGATTTCACCATATCGCCCAGTCCGTGTGTTCTAAAATAATGCTCTAACCAGCTTTTAATTAGCAGTGGGTTATTCATCTGCAATACTTCATTTAACAGTTTTTTAGCGTCTGCCATTGGCACATGGCAAATGGCTTTTCTCACCCGCAGAATATTACTAGAGCTCATAGACAGCGTATTAAAACCCATTGCCATGAGCAGAATCGCCGTGAGTGGATCACCTGCCATTTCACCACAGATACTGACAGGTTTTTGATGCTCTATGCAGTCTTGTACCAAACGCTGTAGGGCACGTAATACCGCTGGATGGAAGTGTGAATAGACGTTTGCAACGTGTGGATTGTTACGGTCGACTGCCAATAAATACTGGGTTAAATCATTTGAACCCACAGAGAAAAAATCGACCAATTCGGAAAACTCGGCAATTTGTAGGAGTACGCTTGGCACTTCGACCATAATGCCAATTTTCGGTTTGGTAATTTTAACTTGTTCCTCTTCTTGTACCGCCAGCCAATCACGCTCTAGGAGATACAATACTTCTTCGACTTCACTGACACTGGTGACCATTGGCAGCAAAATATGTAAATTATTTAAACCAATACTCGCTTTCAGCATGGCACGAATTTGTGCTGAAAAAATTTCAGGATGATCGAGCGTAAAACGTAAACCACGCCAGCCCAACGCTGAATTTTCTTCTTCAATGCTGAAATACGGCAAATCTTT
>DAOMAH010000369.1:0-1848 GCA_035426725.1 Acinetobacter sp. | reverse complement strand
ATATTTATTTAACCACAGCGCAAAGTAGGCAGATACTTCAGCCTGAAATTTATCTGCAAATGTTTTAATTAAGGAGATCATTAAAAATGAGAGATGATGATTCGAGTGTTAATTAAACAGATTTAAGAATTAATATCTGACGATGTTGCAATTGCTAAATTTAGGGATTTTGGTGAAGTTGCTTTATATGCGAATAGAGAAGGATACTTAACGATTGCTGCTGCAATGTTGAAATGTGCGATTCGAGAACCAACAGATCTACACAATTTATTTAATCAAGACAGTGAATTTGGTATAGATTTTTTGGTTACTTCTGAAGAAGAGTTTGATTTCGTATCAACATAAAGATCAATCCAAAAGACTGGTGGGTAACCTAAGTTTTTTTAACTTTAAGCTTGATGTAGAAATTACATGTGTGAGTGGCAGTTTTAAATAAAGTTCGCTAGTATTGAATAGCGTGTGTCATCACTAGAGTGATAGGTTTCTGATGAAAAAAATTTATACAGTGAGCGTTCTTGCTTGTGCGATTTTACTTACAGCATGCCAACCAAAATCTGAACAGAAAGATGACCCAAAGGATAAACCCAAAGATCCTACCGTCGTGCAAACGCTTACAGAGCCAACGTTAAAAGGTGAAACCGTTAAGGTTCAGGTGAGCTTGCCTGCCTGTGATGGTAATACCTGCCCCGATTTTTCAGTGGAACGCTTGCAAAGTAATTTTCCTTTTATTGATCAGTTAATCGAACAAGAAATTCTCTCACAATTAGAAAAAATGTTAGAAATTTCTGATGTTGCAAAAGTGGCGGCTTCGGAAGCGAATACGAACACACAAAAGAAAAATTTAGATGTGCAAACACAGCGCTATGCGAATGCTTTTATTCGAATCGATCAAGAATTGAAACAATTAAGCAGCAGTCATGAAATTAGCTTAAGGATTAGTCCTAAAATTTTGCAAACCAAAGGAAATTTAGCTACGGTGGTGTTGAATAGTAGTAGCTATTTAGGCGGTGCACATGGTTCAACGGCACAGCGTTATTACAACTTTGATTTAAAGCAACAGAAGCAAATTCAACTACATGATTTACTCAAATCAAAACAAAAAGCCAATTTAGAAAAACTGGCGCACGAGGCTTTTACAACGTGGATTATTGATTCAAAAGCTGCCAATGATGCGAAAGAATATGAACAAGCTTGGCCATTTCATTTGACCGATAATTTCTTACTAACTGAACAAGGCTTAATTTTGCAATATGCGGAATATGAAATTGGCCCTTATGTGGTGGGTTTGCCACGTTTAATCATTCCATTTGATAAATTAAATGGCGTGTTAAAACCTGAATATTTGCCGCAGCCCAAAATGAAAGCACCAAATGCTGCTTCTACGCCTGTTGTAGATAAATCCGCTTAAATTGCCCTATTCGAAGTGGGACTTTTTATAAAATGATGCAACTATTTGATACGCACACCCATTTTGATATTACTGAGTTTGATGATGATCGACAACAACTAGCATTAAATGCTAAACAGGTTGGCGTTGAGGCTCTGGTTTTAATTGGCTTTATTGAGTCACGATTTGATGAATTAATTCAGACCCATCAACAATTACACGCTTGGGAAAATGTTCCACAATCTTATCTCGCACCGGGTTTGCATCCCTTTTATATTGAACAGCATCAAAGTGAAAATCTACAACGACTGGAGCAGATTTTACAGCAGCAAGACTGTGTTGCAGTGGGTGAAATTGGTTTAGATACTTTTTTAAAACAACATAAACAGCCTGAATTGTTTGCAAAACAACAGCATTATTTTATCGAGCAATTAGTACTCGCTACACAATACAAAAAGCCA
>DAOMAH010000368.1:0-1851 GCA_035426725.1 Acinetobacter sp. | reverse complement strand
CCACCGCACTGCTAGCAGCACCCGATGCTCTATTGTAAGAACCCAATGCACTGCTAAATTGACCCGATGCGTTATTACTATAACCCACCGCACTGCCATAATTACCCAATGCGGTATTATTAAAGCCCACCGCACTGCTAAGTTGACCCGATGCGTTATTATTATAACCCACCGCACTGCTATAACCACCCGATGCGGTATTATTATGACCCACCGCACTGCTAGCATCTCCCGATGCGTCATTCATATAACCCACCGCAGTGCTATCAATACCCGATGTGTTATTTGCCCAAACATTCACTCCAGTAATCGCTGCAATACTCAACACCAAACTTTTGAGCACCAATGGCTTAAAGGAAAAAACGAAATTTTTTCCTCGTTCATCACACTGAATATTGCTTAGGCTATTTTCTGTTGTCCCTGTGGTATTATCGGTCTTGCCTGCACTTTTGGCATTCTCCGAAACAACAATCATACGCCCCAGTGATTTATTCCAGATTTTTTTAAAGATGTGATTCATATCTGTACCAGATTTTTTTTGACTATGAGATACAATTACAAAGCATTACATACGAAGTTGTATATCACTGAAAACTGGTATTTTGACGAATGGTGATTATTTTTAAACAAAGATTATATAGGTAATCACTAAAATTTTATGGGAAATAAATACGCTCAAAATGACAAATTTTGTCAAAATAAAACCTAAAATACCAAATTACAGTGATAGCCAAAACCCTGTATTGTGCCTATGCTAGAAACTGGGAATCTCTTTTTAAGTCTTATTATGATTCACGTATCTCAAACTGAGCTGATCTTGCCTGTACCTGTCTTTATTCTGGAAGACGATGCAATCATGCAACAGCGTTTAAAAAGAATACTGTTAGAAATTGGCTATGCGGAAGACGCGCTTATTTTTGCCCAGACCCTATCTCAGGCAATAGACATGCTTCAAGAGTACCCGATTTCCTTTTCACTGGTTGACCTTGGTTTACCAGATGGAAATGGTATTGATTTTATAGAAAATTTAAGACAGAACGATGAGGTCTCACCTGTTTTGGTCATCTCGGCATGGAGTACGCAGGAAACCATTTTAAAAGCGATACAGGCGGGTGCAACGGGTTATCTTTTAAAAGAACGAGATGATTTCGAAATCATATTATCAATTCGTAGTATATTACGTGGTGGAGCACCCATTGACCCATTTATTGCCCAACAAATTTTGTCAAAAATTACATTTGAACAAAAAGTAAAAGATGTGGCGGTGACAGAACAAAACAATTTACTCTCAACTCGGGAATTTGAAATCCTACAACTGGTTGCTCAGGGAATGTCGAACCGAGAAATCGCTGATTTTCTTCACTTATCAAAATATACAATCGAATGCCATATCAAACATATTTACCGAAAACTTTCGGTCAGCAGCAGATCAAAAGCCATCAATACCGCACGTTCACTGGGTATTTTATAAAATATCTATGCTTATGCTGGCTCGTTATTCTGGCGCAAACTTCCTTTGCAAAATCTTCCGCATCTGAGCAAGTCAACTGCACCGCAAACATTCAGTCGATCCAAATGGCAAAAGCCACTGGGCAGGATGGTACTCTACGCCCTGACACGGGCTGGCGGCCTGTAAAATTGCCCGATCAATGGGATAATCGCCAGTTCTATCATACTGGCAGTGCTTGGTACAAAATCATCTGGGACTATCAGTGTCCAGCGACAACAAAAACGCCCATCACAATTGCGATTAGCCATATCAATATGGCGGGTCAGGTTTTCATTAATGATGACCTATTATGGCAAGATCAGTCTTTGATTGAACCACTTTCCCGTAGCTGGAATATGCCT
>DAOMAH010000367.1:0-1854 GCA_035426725.1 Acinetobacter sp. | reverse complement strand
GATGTAAAGCGTTGGAAACCACACGGCAAAGGCTTGGTTGTTGCATTAAAAGGTGTAGATGATCGCACTGGTGCAGACAACTTAGTGGGTACGAATATCTGGATTGCCAAATCTCAGCTCCCGAAAGCAGGCGTTGATGAGTATTACTGGTCAGATTTGAAAGGCTTAACAGTGTTAGGTCTAGATGAGCAAGAACAGGAAGTAAATCTCGGTCAAATCTTCGAGCTGTTTGAAACTGGAGCCAATGATGTCATGGTTGTTCATGCGACTGCTGATAGCGTGGATTCAGAGGAAAGAATGATTCCGTGGCATAAAGATGTGGTGCAAAGCGTTGATCTTGAAGCACGTCGCATTTACGTCAATTGGGGCATCGATTATTAATCCTGAAAAGGATGGTCGCGTAGCAGGAAGATAGAGGAGTCTGCGAATGTTTTTTGCAGTCATAACACTGTTTCCTGAAATGTTTGATGCGATTACCCGGTATGGCATTAGCGGTCGTGCGGCGAAGCGTGAGATTGTGCAAGTAACGTGTATTAATCCACGGGACTTTGCAGAGGGCAATTACAAACGAGTGGATGAACGTCCGTTCGGTGGCGGCCCTGGTATGGTGATGATGTCTGAGCCTTTGGCGCAAGCTATCAACCATGCTAAAAAATTGGCGCAGCAAGCAGGATGTGTACAAGTACCTGTGGTGTATATGTCACCGCAAGGGAAAACTTTAAATGAATCCGCAGTACAACAATTTGTCGATTACGACGGTTTGATTGTATTGTGTGGTCGTTATGAAGGTGTTGATGAGCGTTTAATCCAGCACTATGTAGATCAGGAATGGTCGATAGGGGATTACGTGCTATCAGGTGGCGAGCTTCCTGCCATGGTTCTTCTGGACAGTATCATTCGGCGTTTACCGAATGTCATGTCAGATGAACAATCTGCCGTACAAGATTCTTTTGTGGATGGTCTACTGGATTGTCCACAATATACGAAGCCTGACCATTTTGAAGGTTTGGATGTACCTGAAGTGTTAAAATCGGGACATCATGCCAATATTGAAAAATGGCGGTTTTTGCAGCGTTATCAACGTACACTTGAACGTCGACCAGATTTAATCGACAAAGTTGAATTGAACGCGCAGCAAAAAAAATGGCTTAAAATGAGCAAAGAATGAGAAGCAATGCTTCGATTAGATACTTAAAATGATTTAAGTATTGATTAGGCTCTTGCTATTTGTCATGCAAATGGGAAATAACAAGGGAAAGTTAAACGGGTTGATATGCGATTTAGCCTCTATCCCCAGCGGTATTCAGACCTCTTCTGACCCGCATATGGAGAATCCACATGAGTGGTAAGCATCCTTTAGTTCAAGCAGTTGAAAATGCACAATTAAGAACTGATTTACCTGCATTTGCACCTGGTGATACAGTTATTGTTTCTGTAAAAGTTAAAGAGGGCGATCGTGAACGTCTTCAGGCTTTTGAAGGTGTTGTAATTGCGATTAAAAATCGTGGTTTAAACTCTGCGTTTACAGTACGTAAAATTTCTAGCGGCGTTGGTGTTGAACGTGTTTTCCAAACACATTCTCCAATTGTAGCTAAAGTTGAAGTGAAACGTCGTGGTGATGTACGTCGTGCGAAACTTTATTACCTTCGTGAATTGTCTGGTAAAGCTGCACGTATTCGTGAAAAATTACCTGCTCGTAAAACTAAAGCTTAATTTTAGTTTTAGTCGAGTAAAAAAATGCGCCCATTGGCGCATTTTTTTTATCTAAAAATTATAGACCTTGTAGTTTTAAACGGTTTGCGTGTTGACGATATAAAGCAACAGGATCTGGAGAGAATAATCCGCGCATACCAA
>DAOMAH010000366.1:0-1855 GCA_035426725.1 Acinetobacter sp. | reverse complement strand
TAAACAAAGTTTCTTTAACTTGGCACTGGCTTTGTTAAATAAAGGTGATGAAGTGATCATCCCTGCGCCTTTCTGGGTGAGCTATCCTGATATGGTGATTATTGCCGAAGGTACGCCTGTAATAGTGGAATGCGGCGAAGAACAACGTTTCAAAATCACGCCTGAACAATTAGAAGATGCGATTACAGCAAATACGCGTTTAGTGGTTCTGAACAGTCCTTCAAATCCAACGGGTATGATTTACACCAAAGCGGAATTAGAAGCGTTGGCTGAAGTTTTACGTCGTCACCCGCAAGTGTTGATCGCATCTGACGATATGTATGAGCCGATTCGTTGGCAAGATGAATTCTACAACATTGCGACCATCGCACCTGATTTATATGACCGTACTATCGTGTTAAACGGTGTATCTAAAGCTTATGCAATGACTGGCTGGCGTATTGGTTATGCAGCAGGTCCTGCAAAGTTGATCGGTGCGATGAAGAACATCCAATCACAGTCGACATCTAACCCAACCTCTATTTCACAAGTGGCAGCAGAAGCTGCTTTGAATGGCCCACAAGACGTATTACAACCAATGATTGAAGCGTTCAAACGCCGTCATGATTTAGTCGTGAATGGCTTGAATCAAATCAAAGGTATTTCTTGTTTGGAAGCGGATGGCGCATTCTATGCCTATGCCAACATCAAGCCATTAATTCGTGCCAAAGGTTTAAAATCGTGCACAGAATTCTCTGAATGGTTACTTGAAGAAACGGGTGTTGCCGTGGTACCAGGTGATGCATTTGGTTTAGGTGGTTTTATGCGTATTTCGTATGCCACAGCTGACGATGTGTTAGTTGATGCTTTAGCACGTATCAAAAAAGCAGCTGATTCTATTGATGGTGTCGATGCAGCGATTGCTTCAATTGCTGCTGAAAAATAATCGACAAGAGTTTCAATCTTTAAATTTGAAAAACCCACGATATTCGTGGGTTTTTTTAATCATATAAATGAATACTAAATACGAAAACTGCTTCTTCTAGATTAATATCAATCACTAATTTATATGTTCAGCCTGTTCAATCATCTTCCCTGCTTAACTTGACGAATATAAAACAGCGCATTAAGTTACTGGTAGATTCTTATTTTAATATCTTTAATAATTGAGAAAAAACAATGAACCCAAAAGAAATGACAGGACTGCAACTTTTACAAGCAATGTGTGTAGGAAAAATTCCACCGGCCAGTATTAGTGAAACCATTCCAATGCAACCGTATGAAGTCACTCACGGAACTGTTCGCTTTACAGTCAAAGCAGATCAACGCCATTTGAATCCGCTTGGTGGTGTTCATGGAGGCTTTGCAGCCACAGTTCTAGATTCGGTAACAGGTTGTGCAGTGCACAGTATGTTAGAAGCGGGCGTCGGATATGGCACCATCGATTTAAATATTAAAATGTGCCGCCCTATTCCACAGAATAAAGAACTTCAAGCTGTCGGTAACGTCATTAATATTAGTAAGAATTTAGGCATTTCAGAAGGTAAAATTACCGATGAAGATGGGGAAATTTATGCACATGCAACTGCAACCTGCATGATTATTCGACCTTAAAA
This sequence comes from Acinetobacter sp., assembly GCA_035426725.1. Taxonomy (GTDB): domain Bacteria; phylum Pseudomonadota; class Gammaproteobacteria; order Pseudomonadales; family Moraxellaceae; genus Acinetobacter. The sequence goes on along the minus strand of DAOMAH010000366.1, from coordinate 260 downwards.
TATAAAAATTGAGATTCAAGTATTTTTAGAGCTTAAGCATTTCGCCTAAGCTCTCATGTTTGAACAGTACCAGTTAGCCAGCAGATTTTAAAGGTTTTTCGATAATCAACGTATCTTCTGGACGTGTCGTTTCTTTATAAATATACAAATATTTAAATACACTATCCAATGATACAGAAAGCTTTTTTTGCTCTGACCGAGACCAAACTTTTGAATTATTTTGTCCAGATAACGCGCTCCCATTTAATTGATATAAGTAT
>DAOMAH010000365.1:0-1875 GCA_035426725.1 Acinetobacter sp. | reverse complement strand
ATTTTCCTGCTCGATATGCCCTTCTAAATCAATAAAGAACACATAGGCCCACTTCTCAGGTAAAGCGGGACGAGTTTCAATACTGGTCAAGCTAATTTGATGTTTTGCAAATGGTGCAAGAATCTCTAACAATGCCCCTGCACGATCATGAGCAGAAATGAGCAATGAGGTCTTATCATTACCACTTTGCGGAATTTTTTCACGACCAATCACCAAGAACCGTGTGGTATTTTCAGGGTTGTCTTCAATATTGCGATGCAAAATTTCAAGATTGTACATATTCGCCGCAATATCAGAGGCAATTGCAGCCGAATGCCATTCATTTCGGATTCGACGTGCTGCTTCGGCATTGGAGTTTAACGCAACTCGCTCAACACCTGGATAATGAGCATCTAACCATTTACGACATTGCGCCAAAGTTTGTTGATGCGCATAGATCTGTTTAATGCTGTCTTTACGCGTGTTTTCAGACACTAAAAATTGTTGATGAATGCGCAGCTCGACTTCACCTATCACATTTACATTCGAAGATTTAAAACAATCAAGCGTGTGATTGACAATACCTTCAGATGAGTTTTCGACAGGAACAACACCATAGTGTGCCGCACCCGCTTCAACTTCACGGAACACTTCATCAATAGTGGGCAATGGACGTACCACGGCATCTTTACCAAAATGCTTTAACACTGCGGATTGGGTAAATGTGCCTTCAGGCCCAAGGAATGCAATACTTTGCGGGGCTTCCAAGGCTAAACAAGCGGACATAATTTCACGGAATAAACGTGCCATCGTGGTATCAGATAATGGCCCTTGATTGCGTTGCATGACTTTACGCAACACTTGCGCTTCACGCTCAGGACGATAAAACAATGGATTTTCTTCGGCTGCAAACTTCGCCTTAGCGACCGCTTCAGCTAAGGTCGCTCGACGATTCAGTAATTCTTGGATTTGTTGATCAACACTATCTATATCTTGACGAATTTGTTCTAAATTAAGTGACGTCGATGTGTTTTGTCCATCGTTTCCCATTGAATACAGCCTCAGTAAAAATCATCTATCAATTTAATATTCGAGCTAGTATAACAAGACTTTAAGCCATTAAACACGCCGAGTTTAGACTCTTTTCGCTGTATGATTAGGATTTATATAATAATGAAGAAAATAGCTTTAGTTGTATCTATCGGAATGAGTAGTTTGTGTTTATCTGGCTGTATAGGGTGCTATAACCCGACAGGCTGTAGCCGAGATACTTCACCTTATTACACCACCACGAGCTCGACTCTAGTTCGTGGAATTACTGTTCCTGCACAAACGAAATTAATATATAAGTCTCAAAATTATTTTCAGAAAGAACAACAACCTAAGGCCTTAAAAGAGAAAGATTTAACGGATATTAAACTTCCTGCGGATAAGGCAATTGTTTGGGGTGGAATGCCGTCTTCAATGTTTATTCAATTTTTTAATTCAGAAATGAAAGGATTTAGCGTATATCCAGCCGAAGATTTTGTGCCCGAATCATCAAGCGACTTCATAAAATTATGGCAAAGTTGCGCAAGTGACTTGGATGTCACTTTAAAAAATACCAATGACTGGTCTTTTAATCCTGAAAATATGGAAATTCGAGGTTGTGGCGTGAATATTCAAAAAAGAAGTCAATATAATGATCATTGGCCAAATCAAGACGAAGCAGATGCATTTTTAATTAAAATTAATCAAGCACTGCAAAAGCTACCTAAACAAAAAAGCTACCCAGTGCTATCCGCTCTATCAAAATAAATAAACAATTTCAGCTTGCCAAGACAAGCTGAACTGAGTTCGCTTACACCTTACCGATCAAACCACGTGCCACGATTTCTTTCATGATTTCGTTGGTTC
>DAOMAH010000364.1:0-1876 GCA_035426725.1 Acinetobacter sp. | reverse complement strand
AAATCGGCGCGGTAATAAAATCACTGGTCGCCGTAATTCCAACAATGGCATGACCTAAAGCCTGATGTTTTTTAATTGCATCAAAGCCTTTCGGGCGCATTTGCGCACGAATGACTTTTTGCATAAACAACTGATGAAGTTCAGTTAAATAATCATTGTCGTGTTTTGTTAGAAATTCAAACACAAATTCATTATAGGCAATTGGGTCTAGTTGCCCTGCTTTATAGTCTTCATAAAATTTGTCATTCATTTGGCTGTGACGAATTGGATCAACCAAGGCTTCATTGACCAAAAACTCACCCCAAGAATGGTCAGAATCGGTATTTAACAAGGTGTGATCTAAATCAAACAAAGCCAATTTCATATAAATGCTCATATAAATGCAAATTAAAGAAAAAAAACGTAAATCTATTTCCGTAAGTGACTAAAAATTCGTTAAGATCAGAGCAATTTAAACATTTTACTTTGACCTTTTTCGAGTTGGACACGGAAGATTGACTGTCCCCGAGATCAAAGTCAACGATATAGACAAAATTTAGGTAGCCAAATGATCGACTCAGAAGGTTTCCGACCCAACGTCGGGATCATTTTGGCAAACGATAATGGACAAGTTTTATGGGCAAAGCGCATTGGTCACAATGCTTGGCAATTTCCACAAGGTGGTATCCAATTTGGAGAATCGCCAGAGCAGGCACTTTTTCGTGAATTAAGAGAAGAAGTCGGTTTATTGCCCGAACACGTCCAAATTATAGCGCAAACCAAAGGTTGGTTGCGTTATCGTTTGCCACATCGGTACATACGCTCGGACTCCGACCCCGTATGTATTGGACAAAAGCAAAAATGGTTTTTACTGAAGTTAACGGCATCGCCGCATCACATTCAGTTGAATCTTGCCGACCCACCCGAATTTGATCAATGGCAATGGGTGAGTTATTGGTATCCATTGGGTCAAGTGGTCAACTTTAAACGTGATGTTTACCGTAAAGCCATGATGGAGTTGTGCCTATATTTACCAAGACGATAATTGTTGTTGAATCATGCTTTTAAGCAATGATTTTTGAGCATAGAACTGCTATATATAGATAAAGAACGATTTAAAAACTGGAGTAGACATTCATGTCAAACATGCAACTCGACACACTTAGACGCATTGTGCAAGAAATCAATGCGTCTGTGAGTTTGCATGATTCTTTAGACATTATGGTCAACCATGTCGCTGAAGCGATGAATGTCGATGTATGCTCTATTTATTTATTGGATGAACGTAATCGTCGCTTTGTGCTCATGGCATCAAAAGGTTTAAAGCCCGAAGCTGTTGGTCACGTTTTCCTAAATGTCAGTGAAGGTTTGGTCGGTCTGGTTGGTCAGCGTGAAGAAATTGTCAACTTAGACAATGCACCAAAACACGAACGATTTGCCTATTTGCCTGAAACTGGCGAAGAATTATTTAATTCGTTCCTTGGCGTACCCGTGATGTATCGCCGTAAGGTTATGGGCGTTTTAGTGGTTCAAAAGAAAGAGGCACAGGAATTTAATGAAGCGGCTGAATCTTTTCTCGTAACACTGTGTGCGCAGCTTTCTGGCGTCATTGCGCATGCACATGCGGTCGGAAATATTGATGTTTTCCGAAAACCGACTAGTGGTTCAACCTATAAAACCTTTCAAGGCGTTTCTGGCGCAGGCGGTGTCGCCTTAGGTCGTGCCATTGTGTTGTATCCACCTGCAGATTTAAATGCGGTTCCCGACCGTGAAGCAGAAGACATTAGCGATGAATTGGCTTTGCTCGATCAAGCCATTGCGTCGGTCAGAACTGAAATTCAATCGCTTGACGAAAAGATGAAAGATTCACTCATGTCAGAAGAGCGTGCTTTATTTA
>DAOMAH010000363.1:0-1895 GCA_035426725.1 Acinetobacter sp. | reverse complement strand
GGTGGTGGCTTTGATCTCACGCCTTTTTATCCTGAAGAACAAGACGTGATTCATTGGCATCAAACGGCATACGATCTTTGCAAACCATTTGGCGAAAATGTCTATGCTGAGCATAAACAATGGTGCGATGATTATTTTTATTTAAAGCATCGTGATGAACAGCGTGGCGTGGGCGGTTTATTTTTTGATGACTTAAATCAGTGGGATTTTGAAACCTGCTTTCAGTACATTCAAGCGGTAGCTAATGGCTATTTAGCAGCGATACTGCCGATTTTTGAAAAGCATCGTGAGCAGCCATATACCGAAGCGCAACGTGAGTTTCAAATCTACCGTCGCGGTCGTTATGTGGAATATAACTTAGTCTATGACCGTGGCACTTTATTTGGCTTACAAACAGGCGGACGGATTGAGTCGATTCTTGTGAGCTTGCCAAATTTAGCTGGCTGGACGTATCGTCCTGAATGGGATGAAGATTCACCTGAGAAACGCTTAACTGATTATTATTTAAAACCAAGAGATTGGTTGGGTTTAAAACCTGAATAAATCCTCCTACTAACACGTAAAACATTTCCATGTTTTAGAAAAAAATACACCATTTAAAACTTTGGATATTGGTATGACCAAACAATTTGCTGTTATTGGAAACCCGATTGAACAATCACGCTCGCCAGAGTTGCACCATGCTTTTGCTACAAAAACTGGGGTCGATTTAAACTATCAAAAAATTCTTGCCCCTTTAGATGCCTTTGAAACGACTGTACAAGATTTTTTTGCACACAGCGGCGCAGGCATGAATGTCACCGTGCCCTTTAAAGAGCAAGCCTTTGCTTTATGTGATCAATTGACCGAACGGGCGGAAATTGCCAAAGCTGTGAATACACTTTGGATGCATAACAACAAACTCTATGGCGATAATACCGATGGTCAGGGTTTAGTCGCAGCTATTCAAGCTTTAGGATGGACGCTTGAACAAAGTCATATTTTGATTTTAGGTGCTGGTGGTGCAACGCGCGGTGTAATTTATCCATTGGCGCAGGCAGGCGCGAAGAAAATAGTCATCGCCAATCGTACCCTCGCCCGCGCTGAACAATTGGTTGAAGATTTAAAAAATAGCGTGCCACAAACTGCGCTATCGGCAATTGCTTTAGAACAACTAACAGGTGAGTTTGATCTCATTATTAATGCTACGACAGCAAGTTTAACTGGCGATGCATTACAGCTTCCTGAAAGCTTAGTTTTCCACCATGCCTATGAAATGGCGTATGGCAAAAAATCTAGCTTTCTCGATCAAGCACATGCACGCGGCGTACCGACCAGCGATGGTTTTGGCATGTTGGTCGGTCAAGCGATTGAAGCCTTTTCTATTTGGAATGGCGTTGCACCTGAATTAAAAGATTTCCTATAAAAGCTTTATTTGCATACAAAAATGCCCTGCTTTTTAAAGTAGGGCATTTTTTCTTGATCAAGATTCGATAACGCTTAAGTTATTTCACACTCACCATTTTATGATAAACATCTTTGAAGATTTCATAATCAATAAATTCATTATGTTCAATCTTTAAAGACTTAATGGTTTTTTCAGAGAGTTTATTGTTACGTGCATCGACATACACTTGACCTAAAATTTTAGCCGTTTGCTCAAGCAACACTTTTTCTTCAGTTGAAGTTTCATTTTTACGTTCAAATTGCGTTTGATATTGCTGAGCAAATAGCTGTTGCGGCTGTGAATACTGCGATTGCAATTTTTTCCAAGCCAGTCGATCTTTGTCGCTGTGTATCGCATCATTCACCAAGCGATTCACAGCTTCACCCAAATCCTCATCAAACTGAGTTTGATCGACCAAATGATGCTTTAGCTGTAAAGCTTGTAAGGTTTTCAGCTCCTTAGCTTTAGG
>DAOMAH010000362.1:0-1899 GCA_035426725.1 Acinetobacter sp. | reverse complement strand
CGACGATTTTTTAATTTAAAGAACCCTGTACGGAAAAGTGCAGGGTTTTTTATTTGAGGATAATGTTTGGAATTTTTTTGAAAAAAATATCACGGGCGATATCACCTTGTTGTTCGATATTATAATCGACAAAGGCTTTTCCTTGAACAAACCGATAGTGATATGGGTCGTACCGTTTAAAACTTAAATAATAAGACAGTTGTAATATTGCGCCTTTAAGCAGCACATTGGTCTGTTGTTGATGCTGTAAAATATGCGCTAACTCGTGAATGAAAATACCTTGTAGTGCCCTTGAACCTTGTGAATAATCTAGGCTGAAATGTTGTGGATGCACAAATAAATTGCCATTTGGCGCAATAAAAATATTGATCGGCTGCCACGGTAAGTAAGGGGTGTTAAAAATTTTCACTTCAGGGTAATTGATCAAATCACCAAACACCTGCTGTGCAAGTTCGATTTCTGCTTGGGTTAAACTGCGATATTCAAATTTGTACATTTTCAAATACACAATCAGGCTTGCAAGAAAGCGTTCTTGTAATATTTGAATGGACTGATCAATAAGTTTGAACATGGCTAGTGCAAGTCGGTTGGCAAGTTAAAAATGATTGTAGAATAAAAAACCTCAGTTAGAACTGAGGTTTTACAACAACGAGAATGACCACTGCAAATAAAATCAAGGTCGGCATTTCATTAAAATATCGCCAAAACTTATGTGATTTATAATGTGCGTTGCCAATGAGCTTCTTGCGGTAATAACCGCAAAAGAAATGGTAAATAATTAATAAACCGACTAATCCTACTTTTAGGTAAAACCACAGAGCAAGATGATAGTGCCGAGTTGCATCGCCCCATTCCACTAAAAAGTGCGCCGTGATAAGCGTGGCAATCATCGACGGCCACATAATGCCGCGATATAACTTACGCTCCATGACTTCAAAGCGTTGATGGCTGAGTTCATCCTCGCTCATCGCGTGGTACACGAAAAGGCGTGGTAAATAAAACAACGCCGCAAACCAGCAGACTACGGCAATAATATGTAGTGCTTTGACCCATAAGAAAGCTTCAGAAGGGGCATCCATCAATTATCCTCTGAGATTAAGCATCCCATTTTTTGAAAATAAGACAGGCATTGACACCGCCAAAGCCAAAACTATTACTCATTACGGTATTTAATTTTGCATCACGTTTTTTAAGCACAATATCGAAACCTTGCGCGCCTTCATCTAATTCTGTGACATTAACATTTGGTGCAATAAAGTCATTGAGCATCATTAATAAACAGTAAATCGCTTCTTGAACACCAGCTGCACCCAAACTATGACCTGTCATTGATTTGGTTGAACTGAGTGGCGGAACTTGACCTTCACCGAACGCGCGGGACAAGGCATTTAGTTCCACAATATCACCTGCGGGTGTTGACGTGCCGTGTGTATTGACATAATCCACATGTTCAATGCCATGTTGTTTGGCTTCTTCAAGTGCCATCAAAATACAGCGTGTTGCCCCTTCACCGCTTGGCGCAACCATATCAGCACCATCAGAGTTAGCAGCATAACCAACAACTTCTGCAAGAATGTTTGCACCACGTGCTTGAGCATGTTCTAAAGATTCAAGAACAACAAAACCGCCACCGCCAGCAATAACGAAACCATCACGGTCAGCAGAATATGGACGAGAAGCTGTTTCAGGTGAATCGTTATATTTAGAGCAAAGTGCGCCCATTGCATCAAATAATAAGCTTTGTGACCAGTGATCTTCTTCACCGCCACCAGCAAGCATTAAATCTTGTTTGCCTAATTGAATTAGGTTGTATGCATAACCAATTGCATCGGCAGAAGTTGCACAAGCACTTGTAATTGTGTGAGCAACACCTTGTAATTTAAATGCTACGCCAACGTT
>DAOMAH010000361.1:0-1901 GCA_035426725.1 Acinetobacter sp. | reverse complement strand
TTCGCCGTTGTCAGTCACAGCAACGTTTGTATAGATTACATCTTTCGTTAATGTAGCCATACAGTTCGGGTTTGTCTTGGTATTTGTACCAGGCGCTACACCGAAGAAACCAGCTTCAGGGTTGATTGCATATAAGCGACCGTCTTCACCTGGTTTGATCCAAGCAATATCGTCACCTACAGTTTCAATTTTCCAGCCTTCATAACCTGCTGGTGGAATCAACATTGCAAAGTTGGTTTTACCACAAGCAGAAGGGAATGCCGCTGCGATGTAGTGTTTTTCGCCTTGAGGATTAGTCACACCAAGGATCAGCATGTGTTCTGCTAACCAACCTTGTTGACGACCCATAGAAGACGCAATACGTAAAGCTAAGCATTTTTTACCTAACAATGCGTTACCGCCGTAACCAGAACCGTAAGACCAGATTTCACGTGTTTCTGGGTAATGCACGATGTATTTTTCAGGGTTGCAAGGCCATGCAACATCTTTTTCGCCATCAGCAAGCGGCGCACCAACAGTATGTACGCAAGGAATAAATTCACCGTCTGTACCAAGAACGTCATAAACAGCTTTACCCATGCGAGCCATTTTAGACATGCTAACTGCTACATAAGGAGAGTCAGTTAATTCGATACCAATATGTGCAATATGAGAACCCAATGGGCCCATAGAGAACGGTACTACATATAAAGTACGACCTGCCATTGAACCGTCAAACAAACCATTTAGGCGAGCACGCATTTCAGCAGGCTCTTCCCAGTTGTTTGTTGCACCAGCATCTTCTTGTTTTTCAGAGCAGATGTAAGTACGACCTTCAACACGAGCAACGTCAGAAGGATCAGAATTAGCAAGATAAGAACCAGGATGCGTTTCTTGGTTAAGCGCTTGCATTGTGCCGTTAGCGATCATCAAGTTGATATAACGTTGATATTCTTCTTCGCTGCCGTCACACCATTCAATTTTCGCTGGTTTTGTTAATTTTGCAATTTCTTCCACCCACGCAATAAGCTTAGGGTGACGAACGAATTCTGGTGCGTTCACTTGGGTCATGGTGAGGCCTATCTCAAATATGTACACGTTTGTACAAAGTACAATCTCAGCAATAAAATTTACTGCAGAGATGAAAAGATGAAAAAAAAGTGGCTGTATTAAAGCATAATTTGATAAAAAAAATAAGACCAAAGGCGTATCTAAATTATGAACAGTTCGATGGAGTTGCTTCATTTTAATTATTAAAAAACAATAGTTTGGTTAGATTTCTTGCTTTTATTTTGTGTATTTATTATATTTATGAGGATTATTCATTTAAGATATTATTATTAAAATCATATGCTTGCATTTATTTTGTGATTGAGATTTATTATTGATTAAATAAATGGTAGTCATTTGAATTTTACATAACAAAACTGTTAAGTGTTGAATATTTGGACAAAAATAGAGCAATTACTTCAAATTTAGGTGCAAAATGTCAGAACAACTCAAACCTTTATCACTTATTTATAATAAAAAATCAGGTTTTCATGCTGCAAATAAAGATGAAGTGTATGAACAGTTGGTAGCAGATTTGAGTACTGCGGGTTTTGAAATACAGTCATTTGAGTTAAGTGAGTGCATCAACTTTGATCAGATGATGCAAGATATTTTACTACGTCATCGTCAAGCGGAGAATGTAGGGGTCGTGGTTGCTGCAGGTGGTGATGGAACTTTAAATGCAGTTGCATCTAAATTGATGGGAACGGATATTCCTATGGGGATCTTGCCTCTAGGTACATTTAACTATGTTGCGCGAGTGTTGAATATTCCGTTGGATTTATTAGATGCGGCCAAAACAATTAGTGAAGGGCAGCCACGTTCTGTACATGTGGCACAGCTGAATCAACATATCTATTTGAACAATGCCA
>DAOMAH010000360.1:0-1901 GCA_035426725.1 Acinetobacter sp. | reverse complement strand
CCTGCTGCGCCCAAACAATGCCCTGTTTTATGCTTGGTACTACTTAATGCAACCCTGTGATCATGAAAAACCTGTCGAATTGCTTTGATTTCCATCGCATCATTTTGTGGAGTTGCTGTCCCATGCAAATTCACATATCCAACTTGACTTGGTTTCACTTCAGCAACATCTAAAGCAAGTTGCATTGCCTTTGCTGCACCAACACCTTGTGGGTGAGGCGCAGAAATATGCCACGCATCCATCGACTCACCTGCGCCATACAACATGATTGGTGCAGACTCTTTGGTCAATAGGAATAGTGCTGCTGCTTCACCAATATTAATACCATCACGATTTGCGCCGCAGGGCTGGCAAATATCCGCCGATAAACTCTCGAGGCTGTTAAAACCATTTAAGGTGAGTTGACACAAAGTATCTACCCCGCCGACCAACACAGCATCAGCCAAACCTGCTTGAATTAAACGCTGTCCAGCAGCAAAGGCTTTAGCACTCGATGAGCATGCCGTCGAAATAGTATAAGCCGCGCCTTGCCAGTTCAAATGCTGTTGTAATGCTTTTGCCAAACAGCCCATTTCTTGTGGTTGGTGCGCAATATCAATCGACTGATCGCCATCAAAATACTGTTTCAGCACAGCTTCACTATCTGAAATACCTGAAGTTGATGTTCCAACCACGATACTTAAACGCTTAGGGTCAATCTTCGCCACATAATCACGAATTTCAGCTTCAATTTTGGCTAAAGCGGTGAGCGCAAAACGTAAATTTCGAGAATCAAATATTTGTAGGTGTTCAGGAGTTTCTTTAATCAATACAGAATGATAACGACCGACCCAAACTGAACGATCTGGCAGTAATCCTTGTTCTAAGTTCAAGGTATTTTTGGTTTCTGTCAGACTTTGCTGAATCTGCTGAGCATCATTTCCCAAGGCTGAAAGTCCCACACTGAATGGAATTCCCACCGTTTGGAATTGTGGGGAAGTTGAATTTTGTAGCGACTGGCTCATGGTTGTACCTTTTGATCAGCTTGATCTGCATTTAAGGTATTTTCTATTGGACTTAAGGTCATGCGGTACGGCACTTGAATATTATCAACTTCAATCATATTGGCTTCATGTTTAATCTGTAATACCGCTTGCTGAGCAATTGAAATGCTTTGCTGATTACCGCTATTTTCCACTTGAACAGCCTGTTGCCCCAATTGGGAAAAATTAGGATAAGTCGCAAACAAAATATCTCGAACGACAAACTCAAATGGCAATAAACGCATTTGCTCAATGCGTTGTATTACTTTGAGCTGTTGCCCATCAAACTGAAGTTGAAATAAAGATTGCCCTGTCAAACTAAGCCCGACCAGATTCAACTGCTGACCTTCCTGCTGTTGATACAGTAAAAAACTAAAACTTTTGTCTTTCCACTGCACTTCAACTTGATCTTGTCGTTGATATTGTTGCGCCTGCCATTGGCTACTTTTCAAGCCTTGTGCATGAGGTGTCAATTGACACCCACTCAAAAACAATACACTGCTGCACATTAGGCACATCCACTTCCGTTGCATATTAATTCTCTAAGGCCAGTGCTTGCGCTACACCGTCACGACAGTATTCTGCCAAAGTGCTTAGACGACGTTTCGCATTTTTATGAATTGGATTCATTTCATCCCACGCATAACCTGCCAGTAAAGAGGAAACCATACGGCGGATACTTTCATTTTGACTGTTTGAAAAGACCACATCCTGAAAATCACCTTCGTACCAAGACTCAACATAGGCACGGAATACTTGAATCCCTTTGCGTAGTGGAACTTCATATTCCTGCATCCAATCCACGTGTTCTCCTTGGAGTACTCGATCAAGTAAAGGCACAGCAAGGCTCGATGATTTCAGCGCAATGGTCACACCTGA
>DAOMAH010000359.1:0-1908 GCA_035426725.1 Acinetobacter sp. | reverse complement strand
TCACCGAGGTCATGGTCACCACCTGTAATGAAGATTTTCGTTCCAGTAATGTTATAGGTACCGTCTTCATTGCGTTCTGCTTTGGTCTTAATAATACCTAAATCTGTTCCTGCATGAGGTTCAGTTAAGCACATGGTGCCCGACCATTCGCCAGAATAAATTTTAGGTAAATAAGTTTCTTTTTGCTCTTGTGATGCATAGCTGTTCAGCGCCATACCTGCACCCACAGAAAGAAGCGGGTAGAGCATGAACGATGGATTGGTTGCAAATAACATTTCATCCGCAAGTACAGTCAGCATTTTTGGCATGCCTTGACCGCCCCATTCTTCATCTGCGGCTAAACCAATCCAACCGCCTTCCGCATATTGACGGAATGCGTCTTTAAAACCAGCCGGGGTCGTAACCTGACCATTTTCAATTTTTGCACCTTCTTCATCACCTGTACGGTTCAATGGGTGCGTCACGTTTTGGGCAAACTTCGCCATTTCTTCTAAAATTGCTTCAGCCGTTGCAGCATCAACATGAGCAAGATTCTCATTTGACTGCCAAAATTGTTCTGCTTGAAAGACATCATTTAAGATGAATTTCATATCTGCTAATGGTGCGTTATAAATTGGCATATGTGTTTCCTTTGTTTAGGAATCTCCCCTGACCACGCTTTTAAGAGAGTGGAAGTCTCCATTTTGATAAAGGAGCAAAGGGGGATTTTAGTCATCAATGGTGTAATTTTAACCTTGAATAAACAAAAAAAGGACGGTCAAAACTGACCAGTCCTTTTTTCGTGATGTTCGTTGCATCGCATTCTAAACTATGTTTAGAAAGCGAAATGTTCTGCATCAAGTTCAAACAATGGTGCAACACCAGTTGAAAGTACGTCTACGTGTGAACGAATACGTGGCAAGATCTTCTTGAAGTAGAAGCGAGCAGTCGCTACTTTCGCATTGTAGAAGTCAACCTCAGTTGTACCTTCAGCCAATTTCTCTTGAGCAACAAGTGCCATACGTGCCCATAGGAATGCAAGTGTTACATAACCAGAGAAGTACATGTAGTCAACCGCAGCTGCGCCAACTTCATCAGGGTTTTGCATTGCACGCATACCAATTTGCATGGTGATATCGCCCCATTCTTTGTTTGCAGCAGCCAATGGTGCAAGGAATTCTTGCATTGCAGCATTGTCTTTGTTTGCTTCAACAAATTTATGGATGATCTTGGTGAAGTCTTTCAACATTGCACCTTGAGTTTGCAATACTTTACGACCTAACAAGTCAAGTGCTTGGATTTCAGTTGTACCTTCGTATAAGCAAGCAATACGTGTATCACGTACGATTTGCTCCATACCGTGCTCAGAAATAAATCCGTGACCACCAAAGATTTGAACCCCATGATTTGCAGATTCGTAACCAGTTTCAGTTAAGAATGCTTTAGCAATAGGCGTTAACAAAGATAAGATGTTGTCAGCAAACTTACGCTCTTCCTCAGTTTCGCCTTTTTCAACGATATCTGCATACTGAGACAATAAGTAAACCAGTGCACGACCACCTTCAGCAAATGCTTTTTGAGTTAAAAGCATGTTACGAACAGCAGGGTGAACAATAATTGGGTCTGCTTCTTTTTCAGGTGCTTTAGGGCCTGAAAGTGAACGCATTGCTAAACGGTCTTTCGCATATGCTAATGCACCTTGGAACGAACCTTCAGACGCAGCAAGACCTTGAACAGCAGTACCAATACGTGCAGTGTTCATGAATGTGAACATGCAGTTCAAACCACGGTTTTCAGGTCCAATCAAGTAACCTTTTGCTTGGTCAAAGTTAATGACACAAGTTGCGTTACCATGGATACCCATTTTATGTTCAATTGAACCGCAGCGAACAGTATTGCGCTCGCCGATAGAGCCATCTGCATTTACAT
>DAOMAH010000358.1:0-1909 GCA_035426725.1 Acinetobacter sp. | reverse complement strand
TGCCAATTCGGCAATCGAACCGACTTTATCTTCTTTTGGTGCAAATGGATAAATGGTGCTGTGCGCCAATACATCGCCCGCATCGCTTACTACCGCTAGTTTCACACCTGTACGAATGCCAGGGTCTACACCTAAAGTAGTACGACCGCCCGCAGGTGCAGAAAGCAGTAAATGACGTAGATTTTCAGCAAATACATTCATGGCTTCCGCTTCAGCCGCCAAACGCTTATCAGTGAGTAATGAATGTTCGATTTGCGGACGAATTTTACCCAACCAGAAAAGTTTTGCTGTTTGCTTCAAATAATCCTGACGGCTTTGTGGCTGAATTTGTTCAAGATTATATTCAGTTTCAATACGTGCCAAAGGTGCATCATCTTCACCATCGACTTTTAAACCCAATACGTTTTCTTGACGACCACGTAACATCGCCAATAAACGGTGGGATGGCACTTTATTCAGGTTTTCAGAGAATTCGAAATAATCACGGAATTTTTTGCCCACTTCCTTCTTATCTTCCGAAGCGACAGCACTTTTTAATGCCGCAGTTTTTGCGAAGATTTGTTTTAATTCAGTGGTTAATGCAATGTTTTGTGCCCAATCATCAATCAAAATGTGTTGAATTGCATCAAGTTGGCTTTCTACATCTGGATAATCTTCATGACTAAATCCCGCCAGAGCGTCGGCTGGATCCATTTGATCGACAATGATTTTTTCAGCAATCACGCCAAGACCAGCTTCTCTCGCTTTAAACGATTTACTGGTACGTTTGGGACGATACGGCGCGTAAATTTCTTCTAATGCATTCTTGGTTTCAGCAGCGTTCACACGTGCCAATAAGTCATCGCTTAATTTCTCTTGTTCTTTTAAAGATTCAATGACTTTTTCACGACGCTCGTATAAATCACGTAAATAAATTAAGCGTGTGTCGAGTTGACGTAATTGAATATCGTCTAAACCTTGCGTCACTTCTTTACGGTAACGTGCGATAAAAGGAACACTCGCGCCTTCATCAATTAAACGAATCGCAGCTTCTACTTGGTTTGGACGTACGGCAATTTCATTTGCTAACTGCTGAACTAAATCAGTCATCGTGATTGATTCCACAAGGGTTAAGTCTAAAAGCACTGATTATAAAGTCCAAGACTATAAAATCCACGATTATTTTTTGATTATTGTCGTTATTCAACATGCCAAAAAAGGAAAGTTGGCTTAATACACTCAATTTTCTCAAAAAATATTAAAAAAATAACTGTATTGTCATCATTTTGCCTGTATATATTTAGTATCTATCTCTTGATTTTATTGGCAATATTTGTTGCTTTATAACATAGCCAAAGTTGTGCAATGAATCGTATACTTCTAGGTCTGTTAACATTGAATAGATACTTGCCAAAAAGCAGTAAAGCCTAGAGCACTGCATAAAGACGATGACAATAAACGATAAAAGGAGCACATCATGAGTTTAGTTGTACCTGCCGAATCGACAGAAACCGTACACCATGAAAAAGATCGTGTCGAACGCATATTAGTGGTAGATGATGATGTGCGCTTGCGTACGCTGTTACAACGTTTCCTCGAAGATAAAGGCTTTGTGGTAAAAACTGCACATGATGCCACGCAAATGGATCGTTTATTACAACGTGAATTGTTCTCTTTGATCGTACTGGATTTCATGCTGCCTGTTGAAGATGGTTTAAGCATTTGTCGTCGTTTACGCCAATCCAATATTGATACGCCAATTATTATGCTGACCGCACGTGGTAGCGACTCTGACCGTATTGCAGGTTTGGAAGCAGGTGCCGACGACTATTTGCCAAAACCTTTTAACCCAAATGAATTATTGGCGCGTATTCGTGCTGTATTGCGTCGTCAGGTACGTGAAGTTCCGGGCGCACCTAGCCAACAAGTT
>DAOMAH010000357.1:0-1909 GCA_035426725.1 Acinetobacter sp. | reverse complement strand
ATGAGTTATCGTCGGGCATGGCAATTAGTAGAAACCATGAATCAGTCGTTTCAGTCCAGTTTAGTAGAAACGCAAACAGGCGGAACACACGGTGGCGGGGCTGTGGTCACGGAATTTGGTCATCATATCCTAAATAAATTTAGAGAAATGGAAAAAACAGCAATGTCATCCATCGCACATGAATTTGAACAAATTTCGACTCAATTAAAAAACTCAAATAAACCGCAGGAATAGAATGCTTTCTACAATAAACCTCATCCTCTAACCAAAATCACCTTATAATACCGCCCATTATTATTTGAACTCTTATTTGTCCGTGCTGGCATATAGGAAAACTTGGGTGTAGCGTATGGAAATTAAAGTCAATTATCTCGACAATCTTCGTCAAGAAGCTAAGTTCGATGATTTTTCAGTGATTGCCGATCAGCCTATTCGCTATAAAGGTGATGGTTCTGCGCCAGGCCCATTTGATTATTTCCTTGCATCTTCTGCCTTATGTGCCGCTTATTTTGTCAAAGTGTATTGTGCCGCGCGCGATATTCCGACCGACAATATTCGTTTGTCGCAAAATAATATTGTTGATCCTGAAAACCGCTATAAACAAATTTTTAAAATTCAAATTGAACTTCCTGCCGATATTGCAGAAAAAGACCGTCAAGGCATTTTACGTTCGATTGATCGGTGTACGGTTAAGAAAGTCATTCAAACTGGGCCCGAATTTATTATCGAAGAAGTTGAAAGCATTGATGCGGATGCACAAGCCTTGCTCATGCCAAGTCTAACTGCTGAAACGAGTACACGGATTTTAGGTAAAGATTTACCACTAGAAGATACCATTGCCAATATGTCCACTATTTTGGCAAATTTGGGCATGAAAATCGAAATCGCTTCATGGCGTAATATCGTCCCAAATGTTTGGTCTTTACATATTCGAGATGCACAATCGCCGATGTGCTTTACCAATGGCAAAGGTGCGACCAAAGAAAGTGCATTGGCATCGGCACTGGGCGAGTTTATTGAACGTTTGAATTGTAATTTCTTCTATAACGACCAATTTTGGGGTGAAGAAATTGCCAATGCGGATTTTGTTCATTATCCAGATGAAAAATGGTTTAAGCCAAGTAAAAATGGTGCATTGCCAAAAGAAATTTTAGATGAATATTGCCTCGAAATTTATAATCCAGATGATGAGCTACTGGGCACGCATTTATACGACACCAACTCTGGCAATACCGCACGTGGTATTTGTTGTTTGCCATTTGTGCGCCAATCTGATGGTGAAACCGTATATTTTCCATCAAATTTAATTGAAAACTTGTATTTAAGTAATGGTATGAGTGCAGGAAATACCTTGGCTGAAGCGCAAGTTCAGTGTCTGTCTGAAATTTTCGAACGTGCGGTAAAACGTGAGATTTTAGAAAGCGAAATGACCTTGCCAGATGTACCGCAAGAGGTATTAAATAAATACCCAAATATCGTTGCAGGCATTCAAGGTTTAGAAGAACAGGGCTTTCCAGTTTTGGTTAAGGATGCATCACTCGGCGGTCAATTTCCTGTGATGTGTGTAACTTTGATGAATCCACGGACTGGCGGTGTGTTTGCTTCTTTTGGTGCGCACCCAAGTTTTGAAGTGGCATTGGAACGTAGTTTGACTGAACTGTTGCAAGGTCGTAGTTTCGAGGGTCTCAATGATTTACCGCAACCGACATTCCAAAGTAATGCGGTGACTGAACCCAACAACTTCGTAGAGCATTTTATTGACTCAAGTGGTGTGGTGTCTTGGCGATTCTTTAGCTCACAGTCTGACTATGAGTTTGTAGAATGGGACTTTAGCAGTGAAGGTGAAGGCTCCAATGCAGATGAAGCTGCCACATTATTTGGCATACTTGAAGAAATGGGCAAAGAAGTT
>DAOMAH010000356.1:0-1930 GCA_035426725.1 Acinetobacter sp. | reverse complement strand
TGCAAAGCTGCGGCCATTGGCAGAGATACGGCGACCTGAATTATAGTTCAGATATAACATAGTATTGTTATCACGTTGCGCCAGCAAACGCTCGCCAACGCCACCATAACGGCTGTTTGACCAACTCAAGTGACTCATACATAAGCCATGAGCCAGAATCACGACCCGACCTGTAAGTTCACCCTGTTGTAAGGACCCATAGTGATCATATAGCACCATTGGTAAAGCCATTGGATTTTGTTGCTTGACGAAGTAGTCGCCAAAAATGCCATTCAATATGCCGACCAAAATATGTAATGTCGGTGTCAGCGGTTTATCGTGTAGAGCTGGAAATTTTTCAATAATTCCCCGTAAACTCGGGGCTACAAAATGATTTGCGTATTTTTGAATCGCATCATAAGAAAATTGGTAAAACTTTTGTAGCTGAGGAAGCTTCTGAATTTTCTTGGCTTTTTGTGCACTCAAACCGAGCGTTGTACGTAACACTTCAGTTTGGATGACTTGCATTAAATCATGCACTCCACTTAAGCTAACGGTCACAACTTGTGCCAAACCCTCTAAAATATCTGCTTGACTTGGGGGCGTACTATCCCATTTGCAGTAGTTTTCATGCAGAGGTGTTAAACTTGGCATCTTGATTTCCCATCCGTGTATATACCAAAAGTTTGAAATTATTGATCATGTTCTTGATAACTTATAACAAACTTTTGCATTTTATATGTTGCATTCGTAATTTTTAGCATACTCAGGAATAGAATGCACTATCGTATTTTGTGTCTGACAATATAAAGCTTATCTTCTATTTATATAAAAAATGAATCAGTGAAAGTCCATTATCCTGTGCCGATTTTTCGCTTAAATTTAAGACAATATTCTTTTGGACGGTTATGCATCTCATTTATTTACACGGTTTCCGTAGCAGCCCAATGTCTAAAAAAGGGCAGCAGTTGCGACAATATTGTGCAGATAAGACCAATATCCACGTACATTTACCCGATTTAAATCAATCACCATTTAAAGTGATTGCTACGCTTTCTCGCTTGATAGAATCATTCAAAAATGAACCTGTTGCTTTGGTGGGCAGTAGTTTAGGTGGATTTTATGCGACGAATTTGGTGGCGCAATTTGATTGCCCTGCGGTATTGATCAATCCTGCAATGCAACCATGGCAGCTCTTTCAAGATTTATTTGGCGTTGAACAAATGCCTTTGAAAATAACGGAACAATGGACGCTAGACAAACTTCAATTACAGCAACTTCAAATGCTGACCCAGATTGAACTTAAACATGCCAATAAAATATTAGTGCTGTTACAACAAGGCGATGAAGTTTTGGATTATCATCAAGCACAAGTTTATTATAATGCGGCGCAGCCATCGGCGTTGATTTTGACCGATGTCGGTGGAAATCATGCGATGGATGATTTTGATGAAAAAATACCGCTCGTGCTCGAATTTTTATCGGCAGCCATAGAATAGGAAGTCAGACCAAGTGACACAATACACGGCACAATCCCTTGAAGTTCTATCTGGACTAGACCCTGTTCGCCGCCGTCCGGGCATGTATACCGATACAACACGTCCCAATCATTTGGCACAGGAAGTGATTGATAATGCAGTCGATGAGGCACTTGCAGGGCATGCCGATCAGATTAATGTGACCGTGTATGAAGATGGCTCATTGTCGGTGGAAGACAATGGGCGCGGTATGCCTGTTGATATTCACCCTGAATATGGTCAAAGCGGGATTGAAATTATTTTGACTAAGTTACACGCAGGCGGAAAATTCAGTACCGATAACTATCAGTTTTCGGGTGGTTTGCATGGCGTGGGTATTTCCGTGGTTAATGCCTTATCGACCCGAGTTGAAGTGGCAGTTCAACGTCAAGGAAATTTGTACCAAATGGCGTTTGAACAGGGTGAACCTGTAG
>DAOMAH010000355.1:0-1937 GCA_035426725.1 Acinetobacter sp. | reverse complement strand
AGCAACTGACTTGTAATCAGTAGGTCCACAGTTCGAATCCGTGTGTCGGCACCATCAAATTCTAGAGTTTTCAAATTAGAAATCTCGGAAAAGGCTTAAACTTCCAAAGTTTAAGCCTTTTTTATTGACTTGGTTTTTACAGCACTGACCTGAACATAACGGATCAAACCATCTTTATATAGCTTTCGGCATAATCTAGCCGTCATTTCAATTTTGAATTGAGCAAAATCAAAAAGCTTCTTTTCTATTGATCGAGTTTCAATATATTCAGCAAAGCCATTTAAAACTGCTTCGGAAAAATCTTGGATGAGTACATCGTTAAAACCATGCTGTTCAAGGGTGTAGATAAGCCGTGACTTATCCACAAGATGCTGACTATTCACATCTGCACTTTTGAGCAAATAACGATATTTATTCTTTTTGAGTGGAGTGCTTTTCTGCCAAGCATCTGACCAAATTAACGTGTGAAATCCCAAACGACCACTAGGTTTCAATACCGACGAAACAGATTCTAAAAATTGCGGCAATGCGCTGTGATATGCCGCATCAATACACATTACGACATTAAAATGATCAGAAAATTTGAACGATTTTAAATCCAAAAAAGAACCACAATGTATGTCAACTTGGGGAAGATGCGTTCGAATACGCTGCACACACTCAGCTTGCAACTCAACCGCAGCCAATTGTTCAAGCTGATAATGATTAAGCCAATGCAGCAAACTTGCACCCTGCCCACAGCCCAAATCCAATAAACGATCGGTTTTTTTCAGTTGTACTGCTTGTGCCAGTTGATCAGCGAGCATTTGACACGCAAGTGGATAGTTCTGCGATTGCCCTTGCCAATAGCCGAGATTACTCCAAGCCATTTCCGAATCATCACCTAAGCGTTTTGCATCAATTGCGTATTTATGTCCGATGATTTTTTTAATCAAACTTTGCTTAAAACTGCTCACATTAATAACCCAATTCAGGCGCAATGTTGACGTTTGGTTTTAACCCTAAAAACGCAATTGGTGCGCCTAAAATCGTAGAAATATGCATGGCGGAAGTCACGGCAGACTCTAAAATTGGCATGCCCTCACACGACCATGAACCACAATAAAATACTTTCCGATTTTGCTGTAAATGACGCTGTTGGACGATCTTATTCAATGCCACTGTGTCTGAATCTACAACGGCACGAGTGAGTCGCGCTTTAGAAATAATTTTTTTAGGATCAATCGCGTCTACAGGACACCACGTTTGGAACACATCAGATTTATTGACCAAAGTCGGCTCAATTTTATTCAACCAAACCGTAAATTGTTGCCGACTAAAATTACGATCCATCGCATAACTTAAAACTGCCCAATCTTGCCGATTTGACGGCATCACGATCGGGTCGGTATGAACAACCAAATCACCTTGCTCAAATTTGAATTTTTTCAGTAAGGCAATATCTTCGGCAAACTCAGCTTGTTTTAAAAATTGCTCGATCACTGGTGTTGGCGTGGCGATAATCACACGATCAAAAAATTGGCTAATGCCTTGCTCATTTTCCACCAATACGCGATCACCATGTTGCTCAATTTTTTGCACCGCCGAACCACTGTGAATTTCAATACCTTCAATTAAGCGATTAACGAGGGCGCTGGTGCCGCCTTTCATTCTTAATAAAGCTTCGCCTTGCATAAGCTGCTGAATAAATTCTAACAGCGGTTTTGCAGGCCATTCACCCAAAGTCTTCGGCTGGCAAGTGCAAATGGTATAGAGCACAGGCATGACCGTTCCATGCCAAAACACCGCATCAATATTATTTTGATTGATAAATTCAGCCAAGCTCATGTCTTGATGGTCTGATTGAAAAAATTGATGCAAGGCGATCCTTAGTTGTAACAAGCCTTTGAACAAACGCCATCCATTCTGCTGAATTTGTTTATAGTGCGTGATGATTG
>DAOMAH010000354.1:0-1938 GCA_035426725.1 Acinetobacter sp. | reverse complement strand
CGGGTTTACCTGCTGCGATTAAAATTCGTCAATTAGCAATTGAAAACAACCTACCTGATCTTTCTGTTTGTGTTGTAGAAAAGGGCTCTGAAGTCGGCGCTCACATTCTTTCTGGTGCAGTACTTGAACCACGCGCCATGAATGAATTGTTCCCGAATTGGAAAGAAGAAGGCGCACCACTCAATGTTCCTGTAACAGGTGATGAAACTTATTTCCTACTGTCTGATACCAAATCGCAAAAAATGCCGTATTGGATGGTACCTAAATCAATGCACAACGAAGGCAACTATGTTATCTCTTTAGGTAACGTTGTGCGTTGGTTAGGAACAAAAGCTGAAGAATTAGAAGTGTCTATTTTCCCAGGTTTTGCTGCGTCTGAAGTGCTTTACCATGCAGATGGTACGGTAAAAGGCATTCAAACGGGTGATATGGGTATTGGCAAAAATGGTGAGCCTACGCATAACTTCACACCGGGTTATGAACTGCATGCCAAATATACTTTATTTGCTGAAGGCTGCCGTGGACATCTTGGCAAACGCCTTATTTCGCAATTTAATCTTGATAAAGATGCTGATCCACAGCACTACGGTATCGGTATTAAAGAACTTTGGGAAATCGACCCTGCGAAACACAAGCCAGGCTTAGTAATGCATGGTGCAGGTTGGCCGTTGACTGAAACAGGTTCTTCTGGCGGGTGGTGGTTATACCACGCTGAAAACAACCAAGTGACTTTGGGTATGATCGTAGACTTATCTTATGAAAATCCGCACATGTACCCATTCATGGAAATGCAACGTTGGAAAACACACCCAACCATTAAGCAATTCCTCGAAGGCGGAAAACGTATTTCTTACGGCGCGCGTGCTGTAGTGAAAGGCGGCTTTAATGCCCTCCCTAAACTTACCTTCCCAGGCGGTTGCTTAATTGGTGATGACGCAGGTTTCTTGAACTTCTCAAAAATCAAAGGTTCACACACTGCCATGAAATCGGGCATGTTATGTGGCGAAGCAGTTTTTGAAGCAATTGCTGCAGGCGTTGAGAAAGGTGGTGATCTTGCGATTGCACGTGTACTTGAGGGCGACGATCATTTCGACAAAGAATTGACGGCGTATACCGATAAATATAACAATTCTTGGTTAAAAGAAGAGTTATATGACTCACGTAACTTCGGTCCAGCAATGCACAAGTTCGGTACATGGATTGGTGGTGCATTTAACTTTATCGATCAAAATATCCTTAAAGTACCATTCACTTTGCATGATTTGAAACAAGACTTCGCTGTGCTTAAAACCGTAGATGCGTCAACTTTCAAACCAAACTATCCGAAACCAGATGGTAAGTTGACTTTTGACCGTTTATCTTCAGTATTCGTATCGAATACCGTACATGAAGAAAATCAGCCTGCGCATTTGAAATTGACGGATGCTTCAATTCCAGTTGATGTAAACTTGCCGAAATGGGATGAACCAGCTCAACGCTACTGCCCAGCGGGTGTGTATGAGATTATGGAAGATAACGATGGTTCGAAACGCTTCCAGATCAACGCAGCGAACTGTGTACATTGTAAGACTTGTGATATTAAAGACCCATCACAAAACATTACTTGGGTAACGCCTGAAGGTGGCGGTGGTCCTAACTATCCGAACATGTAATAGAACAGCACCTTCTCTGCAAAAGCATAGCTTTTGCACTTGCAGCAGGACAAAGCGTTGCTTTGTTCTTCCTGCCTCAGGTGGTGGTGGGCCGAATTACCCGAATATGTAATTTAAAGATTCAAAAAAAGCCTCATGAAACATGAGGCTTTTTTTATTTTTGATGGTTATCATCGACATCAATTTTTTTATATGCTTTAGACAACTCACTGATGGTTTTCATTTGCTTGCCAAAGCGTCGGCATGAACGACACAGCATCAAATGAAATTGCAAACCGCTTTGTTC
>DAOMAH010000353.1:0-1945 GCA_035426725.1 Acinetobacter sp. | reverse complement strand
GATTTATCACTTATAAAACTGAATTGAGTGGTCTAATTAACGGAACCACATCAGTAAAAAGCAGAGCATAAGCTCTGCTTTTTATTTACGAGAAGTAACTTGAGTCATGTTTCGCTTTGTAGTTTTATGATTGCTCTTATAGTTCCAAATTGCATGCGCATTCATAGCGGGAAGACAATGAAAACATCATTACAAATTTTAATTTTAGCCAGTGCTTCAGTTTCAAGTTTTACATTTGCAAACGATACACCTCAAACTACGACCGTGGATAAAGTTCGTGCAGCGCAAGGTGTCGTGACTGCGGAAGCACAGGTCAAGCGTGAAGTCACCACGGTGGTCAGTCCACGTACAGGGATTCGTTATACTTTAGGTGAAACGGGGAATCGCCCAATCATTTTACAGACTACAGCGATTGCGCCTGCAAATGCAGCCAATATCAATCGTATTGTCGCATCGAATCCAGCATTATCCGTTAAGAGTCAGGAAAAAGCCAAAGTTGCTTTAATTGGCGAAGCGGCTGTTCAAGCGGCAGAGGCGACCACAGCTCAAGCTGCGAGTACACCTACGGTATCAACAGCGCAATAAGCGATATTTACCCATAAAAAAGAGCTGTCATGACAGCTCTTTTTATTTGTTGAAACTTTTATAAGAAACTTGGCAATAAAACCAAAGCAATCAAAATACCGAATAATAACCACTTCGAAACGTAGTATAAGCGAATGTTACGTTGCTTTAAGCCACGTCCGTATTGGTGAACTGCATAGCCATATTTAAAAATACGGTTAATAAATCCAGTTTGATCTTGATCATCATTGGGTGAACTTGCCGCAGCCATCACCGTACGACCAAACCAATGATTGAACTTTTGCGCCCAGCCCCATTTCATTGGACGTTCGATATCACAGAATAAAATAATACGCGTTTCGTCAGTTTGGTTATGCGCCCAATGTACATAGGTTTCATCAAATACCGTCGCTTCACCATCGCGCCAGCTATAGCGTTCTTGATCAACCTCAATGAAGCAATCATCGCTATTCGGCGTAACTAAACCTAAGTGATAGCGTACTGAACCTGCATAAGGGTCACGATGCTTACCGAGATAACTGCCTGATGGAAGTTCGGTAAACATTGCCGCTTTCACCGAAGGAATACTTTCGAGTAAAGCCACAGTTTTTGGGCAAAGTTGTTGCGCAGAAGGATGGCTCGCTTGATACCACTTCAAATAAAAACGTTTCCAACCACGTTTGAAAAAGGTGTTAAAGCCCGCATCGTTATTTTTTTCAGCTGCTTTAATTTGGTTTTGCAGTTGAATAGCTTCTTCACGAATCACTTGCCAATTGTCTTGTAAGGGTTTTAGTTCTGGAAATTGTGCAACATCAAAAAAAGGTTGATTTGGCAATTTTGAAAAACCTGTCATAAACATATTGACGGGTGCTAAAAATGTTGAATGATCAAATAGTTGTCTTGACGCTTTTAAACGTTCCTTACCACGATAATAGGTATACAAGAAGCTGATTAAAAATACGGCAACGATAATCACTGCGTACATGACACAACCATCTAAAAATAGGAGGGGCTTATTTTACCATAAATAATATTTTTCAGAATACGATTCTAAACGCCACAATGAAAGCAGAAGCATACGCCGATAAATGGTATTCAGATGATCATTTAACTTCTTAGAGATTCAATATGAAAATGACCATCTGAATGAATCGAACACTTAGATTTGGTTATTGACATCTTCGTGCTTGGTTTCACGAATCAGTAAAAACGCAATTAAAGATAAAATCGAAGCCAAACTGAGATATAAACCGACCGCACCCAAGCCATAGCTTTCCGCTAATTTAGTCGCAATATATGGCGCAAAGGATGCCCCAAAAATTCCTGCCAAATTAAAGGTCAATGCTGAACCTGTATAGCGGACTGAAGTCGGGAAAATTTC